>NZ_RZOM01000091.1:0-10022 GCF_003999175.1 Mesorhizobium sp. M7A.F.Ca.ET.027.03.2.1
AGAAAAGGCAGCCGGCACCGAACACTGCGATCCACAGATCGGCACCAAATTGCCGCAAAAGGATGGTGTAACCAGCTAAAAACGCCGTCCAAAGCACGGCAAAATACAGAGAATAAGCATAGGCCGGCGGCAAGACCCAAAAGCCCCAAAGCTGCGGCTTGAAGACAAGAGACCAATCCAGAATAGGCAAAGCCCAGAACCCTTTCAGGGACTCATGATAAGGGGAAATCTGGTTGAAGGTCGAAAAGCCGCCGCGGACGGCAGTTTGAAATAGCGGCGTTAGGACGATCCATTCGTCCGATCGAATGGGGCGGGCTGACAGAAGCAAGGGCCTTGCATGCGAGCCAAGATATTGCAGGCCCATCGCATAGTGCGACGGCGTGAGCGCCAATCCGACATAGACGGCAGCAACTGCAAGAAGCGAAATCAGGAGTACGGGCGCGGTTTGCGCCTCAGTCCAACTGAACCCAAGCAAGCTCCATCTCTGTAACTCCACAGTGGTCCCAGTCATCAAATCTCTTCCCGCCGGAATGGGTTCCATATACCGCAAGTATCTTCAGCTATCGTACGACAACGGCACAATTGGAGCTAAAAAGACCTAGAGGAATACCGGTGTTAACTATTGCAGCCGGACTTCTCCCTGATTTGGGCCAGTCTTTCATAATAGATCGGCCATCCAAAAAGTCCATATTTTCTGGGTGCGTCCAGTACGAATATCTGGTTCCATTCAGCAGTGTCCGAAAGAGCCGGGGCGTGTAGTGCAGAAACGGAAGACCTGTGTGATGCTCAACAGGAAACCAACGATTAGGAAAGGCAATAAAAACTTTTTTTGCGACCCTTAGATGTTCGGAGATAAACTCGGTCCTCTGTGCAGGCCCTCCAACATGCTCTATTACCGCGTTGGAACACGCGATGTCAAAGCTTTGATCCTCGAAGGGCAACCGTTCTCCAGCGCGTATTTGTTTGAAATGGACTTTTGGGTAGTTGGAGACGACCTGCTTCCCGTCGCCCAGGCCGACGCAAGTGATATTGTGTTGCCACGGATAGTGTTTCTCGAGGAAATTGGCCCCGCCATTCTCGTCGTCGGAGACGCCAATATCCAGGATGCTGGAAGTGCTGCCTGGTGACAGCTCTTCCATGAACAAATTCATCATCGCCATACGGGCGCGTTTTAGAAGGCGCATCGAAAATGAATTATTCACGCCATCTCTGTAGTAAATAGAGTCAATATTCCCTCCATTATCGTTCGTCTTATTCACGACATCCTCTCCATTGTTTATCGCGTGCACCGTTACGCCTTCCTGTTGCCGGGAAAGACAAACATGTTGTAGAGAAGAAAATTGACCACCAGGCCAACGGCTGCGCCCGCACAATAGGCAGGAACGTGCCGTAGACTGGCGTCGTGGGGAGCAATTGCGGACATTACGGCAAGGTTGGCTCCCGCTCCGACAGAGCTCGCAACCAGGTAACGCAAAAACTCGGCAAACGCGGTATAGACGCGCCATGCCGAGAAAGTAGCAACTCGATTGATCGCCCATGTTGTGGCGATTGCGACAATGGAGGCAATGATCCGCGCGCGCCAGTATTGAGTGGAAAAAATCAGTGTCAACCCGAAGAATACGGTAGCATCGACTATGAACCCAAGTGCCCCCACGCCGAGGAAATCGGGAAGCTTTCTGATGCGCTGCCTCATGTGTTTTGCCTCGACGCGCCTACTGTGGATCATGGCGCCGGATATCGGAGGTAGGCCAAGCGCTTCGCCTCGCGCCGGCCGCGCGTAACGGTGTCAAGAATGAAGCCGCTGGATAACGAGAGCAGCGCGGACACCATGATGCCCGTCGCAAGAACCGCTGTCGGCAAACGGGGTACGAGGCCGGTTTCCATAAACTCGATGATGACAGACGCGCCAATGAGCAGAGAGAGCATCGCCAAGATACCCGCCACAATAGAGAAGAAGGCAAGCGGCCGCTCCTCCTTCACGAGGAAACCGATCAAGCGCAGTATTCGTAAGCCATCACTGTAGGTCCGCAACTTGCTCGCGGAACCAGTTGGTCGTTCGCGGTAGGGGGCTGTGATCTCTGATTGGGGTAAGCGGAGATCGAGCGCATGCACCACAAGCTCGGTTTCAATCTCAAACCCGGTCGATAGGGCGGGAAACGATTTAGCATAGCGCCGCGAAAACGCCTTGTATCCAGATAGCATGTCGGTGGTTGCTGCGCCGAAAATTCGTCGAACGAGGCCGGTTAGGAGCTTGTTCCCCCATTCATGGCCGCTTCTATATGCGTCGGAATTCTCAGCCACACGCGCGACATTTACCATGTCGTAGGGGCCGGAACAGAGCTCATCAATTAGGCGTTGGGCTACAGACGCGTCATAAGTGCCGTCCCCATCGACTAAAATATAGATGTCCGCCTCAATATCGCTGAACATTCGCCTAACCACGTTTCCTTTTCCCTGGCTTTTTTCTTTGCGTACAATCGCTCCTGAGCGAACAGACGCGTTATAGGTGTCATCACTCGAATTATTGTCATAAACGTACACATCGGCTGCGGGTAGGTGTGATTTAAAGTCATGAATTACGTCAGCAATAGTTAGCTCCTCGTTGTAGCAAGGAACAAGTACTGCTATTTTGTGTTCACGGTTCTTGTTAGTCATGGCGCTTGTCATTTTTCGCAACAGCCCGGGGGGAGGAGGTCGAAGACTTCCTTCACGCAAAAGCATTTCAGATAGGATCGCAATTGGCTTCGACCGCGAGTATCGATTCCGCCCCTGCTTGATACATCAAGTAAGCATGTCCCGCTTCCATCGGTCCGAGTTCCAGGATGCGCTTGCCGGAAAAATCCCTCAACGGTTTTCGAAAGCCAGTCGATACGTGAGCCTTCAAAGAGGGCGGCGCGCTCCCGGGGGCTGTTGTGGCATCGGCCGTCGCTGGAGATTTGGACGACCATTCGCCTTTGAAAATATCAACTGCACTTTGGGCGCTTGGCGAAATCGCGACGGATGGGTCGAAAATGTCCATCATTTCCTCTAAAGTCGATGTTGGGGCGGACCTTAGCAGTCGGCAAAGTCCTCGTCACGCCGGCTGCCTCGCATGCTCCTTCAGTTATGTGGCGAGCACTGATGACAGCAGCAGGTCAGAACCGGAGGTAGGGATAATCGTTCATGTGCCTGTTGGTAATCGAGGGGCTCTGCCGTTCGTCATCACTAGGAGAATGACTGAGACGGCGAAGCCGGCGATGCAGAGTTCCAGCGTTTTCAGCAGGTGACTGCTATCATAGTAGAACCGAATTTTGCTCTGCCCGTTCACCTCGACAGCAGGAAAAAAATCTAAAAAGCTTTTTAGCTCTACCGCCTTTCCATCCAATGTGGCCCGCCAATATTTATTGGTGCGGATGGGGAAAATGACCCATCCATGTGTTGCGCCTGAATATTCCACTGTCACGTCATCCGGTCGATATGTTGCAAGTCGCACCGAGCCAAAATCTGCTTCCGCTTGCCCGTCTAACCCATGCACATAATAGCCCGAGCCTAGAATCGCGTGGTTTTCGACAACATCAATGCCCGGCTCTACCGGCGTGATCGAGAAATTTTGAGGAAGATGAGTTTTCTCAATAACTCTAATTTTTGGGATACCGGGAAATACACTCGACCCAACTTGATAGGTTGCGCCCCCGGCGGTTTCGAAGGCCCATGCACTGAGCATCTTTTGGCTGTCGGGCTTGGTCATTGAAATGACGTACCGATACGTTCCGGTCACAAGAGGAGCGGCTTGGTTGAAACTGAAGGTGGCGAATTGGTTGTCACGTATCGCCTCCGGTGGCAATTCAGCGTGAGCCACGAGAAGTTCATCTTTGTAAAGATCAAATATCAATGCCGAGGGAGCGTAGACCTCATTATATGTTGCCAATAACACCTGCACACTCGTCGCACTCATGGGCTTGTCAATTACCAAGTTACCTTTGAGGGCACCGTTGTTAAGGGGGAGAGTGGGTCTCTGGCCAATGCCGGAGGTCTCATATGCCAATTCGGTGGCGCATCCACTTCTGACGAGGAAGAAGCGGACGGCAGCATAGGTAATTCCTCGGCTGGAGAAATTAATGTCAGAGCATTGAATGACGGAGGCGGTATATGTTGTCTGATAAGAAGGCGCTATGTCCTGAGTTATTTTCTTTTGAGCGTCGGTACGAAAGCCATGGGCAAATAATTCTGGCAATCGATAGTTCGATAAAAATCCAGAGGAAAGAAAGCTGTCGTCTGAAATGATGCTCTGACCAGGAAGAATTTTTGATAAGACATACGATATTGACGGGGTTTCTGGGAAGAATGTCTCGATGTCGGGTCTCGCATTGGTTTGCCTGAACCAGTAGCCGAGATTAATTGCCTGAAATAGGCATATGAACAGAATGATATGTGATTTGTAATAAGGTTCGTATTTTGATGATGTGGGAGATATGTAATGAATCGAATAGGAAGAGAGTATAGCTACTGACAATCCAAACAGTATAGATGCTCTACTCCAGGTGTTTAAATCGAATCCAGGGATTAATTTCACAAGGTTGGCAGGGGCTGCCCCAAACGCAGTTGCCATTGTGAATATTGCGATGATTAACCCAAAGACGGAAAATCGATCTCGTGCCCGAAAGATTATGTATATTGCAAGAATAGTTAGGATGGCGGCTGGTATTCCAGCCGAAAAAGTGCGCTCGACGCCTAAATGATCTGAAAAATCAGAGCCAAACATATAGATAATGTCGTAAGGGGAGAATGCTGTCCCACTTGTTCGGCTAGACAAATCAGTTGAATCGAGAATGTCTCTGGTTTGCAAAAGGCCGGGGAGGGCGAGGAATGCACCGGCAGTGCCTGCGCAGCCGAGCCCGACAATTCGCCTGATCGGGAGCTGATTGATGCCGATACTTCTGAGTTCGGCAAGAAGAACTACGATTCCCAGTATCAGTGACGAGATGGCCCCAAGGAGGGCCACAAATGGAAAGCCGCCTAGGCCCATCAAGGCTACGCTGAAAGTGAATCCTAAGGCCCAACTCAAATGGCCTGTCTGCCAGTATCGGAGTTGAGTGGCGAGAACCCATGGAATAAGAGCGCTCGTTGTCAGGTGCGGCCAATGTGCCCATGCGATGTTGAAACCGCAAAATGCAAATACCATGGCACCAAAAACTGCCGCCCTGCGATTACTGAACATGAAGAACAGCAGGAAATAAGTGCCAAAGGCAGCCAGGAGATAGTTCGTAAGAATTGCGAACGTGTAGCCCATGGCCTCGTTTGGCGTGAGGGCATAAACTATAAAAGGTATAGAAAGGCCCTCATAAATAGGCGCCTGGATGCCAGTTGCACCCAGCTGATGCAGGGGGTTCCATAGCGGGATATGCCCTTCCCATAACTCTCGCCTAAACTCTCGCCAGTTCGGCAGGCGGTGATCCAGCGCGTCAGAACGCTCCGCATTGATAAGTGGGGTGTCGATCCCAGCATTGTCCCATCCTGGATAAGCCAGCAGCAGATCCATTGGTGCCAGCGTTTGCCGAAAAGGATTGACGCCGACGATTCCCAGGACGAGGACGAAAAGAAGCACCATCGAAATGATGTGTCGCAGAAATGGGGTCTCTTCCGGCAAATGGCTGTTTTGCACGGATGCTTCCCCCATTTGCGTGTTCATGCGCTCTTCCCCTTTTGCAATATCAATTCCACCAGGGCGACCAGGCAGTCTCCGAGAACGGTGACGAGCCGGTTGCCGAGAGCAACCGCGGTGGCTGCCGGAGGCGGCAGGCCCGCGGCGGTAAGCCCCATGATCAGAACTGCTTCACGCACCCCAAGGCCACCCGGCGCTCCCGGAACGACAAAGCCAATGAGCCAGGCAGCCGCTCCTATGCCGACCAGCTCGGCCACGTGCCCCGCATCGTCCAAGGTTCTGGAAAGCGCAACGATCAGCAACCCATTGCCGATGAAAAACAGTGCATAGAGAAGAAAGGCTTCGGCAGAGGCGGTTAGCGCTCTTCTCCCGACGCCGGCGATCCTGAAGCGGAACAAAAGCGCTGTCCCGACCGCAAGCGCCAAAAGCCCGGCGGCGATTATTCCCGCAAGCAATCTAGGGTTATCGAGACCATAGCGCGCATAGGCATCCTGGAAAACCGGCCATGCCAGCAACGCGGCCAACGTTCCTGCGGCAAGGACGATGATGGACAATTCCCCTATCTGGGCAAAGGCAAGCGCCTTGTTCGACGCTCCGGCATTGCGGGCGAGGGCAAACCGGCCAACCATATGCATCACGTTGCTCGGCAGGTATTTGAAGATCTGCGTCTTCCCAAAAATGCCAAGCGCACGACTCAACGCAAGGGACGGCCCGTCAACGGCAACCAGGAAGCGATACCACGCGATGCCGACCAGTTGCAGGATGACGGCATAGGCGATGGCGCAGCCCGGTATGGCGATCAGAAAAAATGGTGAAATCAGTTGTCGTTGCAGGTCGCCGAAGGAGCGATGGATCGCCAATCCGACGAAGACAAGCGCGGCAAGGCTGACAATCAGACCCCCGGCACGAATTATTGAATTCAGCTTTCTGCTTTTGGCTGTTGGTGCCGTCTGCATTGTCTCAGTCACAACGGCAAAGGGCCATGGTCCAAGGAAGCGGCTTGCGGACCTCCACGACCTCCAGCGATTTGCCCAGCAGGTTGATGAAGGATGCGGATGACCAGTGCTGGATATGCCCCGGCGTGTTTCCAAGGCTTGAGATGTATTTGCCTCTGGCCATGTTAAGTGCCCGCCAGACAGGCTCCCGTGGCACGCTGACTAGAAGGTAAGGTTTGGCAAGCGATTTGAGTATCGCAAGGGCTTGTTCGGTATCGGGAATATGCTCGAGAACTTCGCAACAGATCACCAGTTCGGCCGAAGCGACTTCCGGTGTCAGGTCGAAAAGCGAGCGTGTTTCAAATATCGGCTCCAGCCCACGCTTCGTGCATTGCTCATTAGCCTCCGAAACACTGACGGATTCCAGGTCGCTGCCGCGAACATTCCACCCCCGATCATGAAGGCGAATGGACAAATTTCCCTCGCCGCAGCCGACCTCGTAAGCGTTTTGGACGCCTGTCTTCGCCGTTAACATATCGAAACTGCTCAGAAAGCCATCCATGAGATATCGTGCGATCGGATTCCGGGTATTGTATTTGTCGTAGTAATTGCCCGGAACGTTATCGTAGGCTGCTGGCGCTTCGTTCATCTACACTATTCCCGCTTATTTTACCTGCCTGAACCTTGGAACCTTCGCGATCTATCGAAAGCGAGCGGATCAATGCATTTTCCCGATGTTCCTGTTGCAGTTGCCTGATCCTGATTTCTTCGAGAATTTGTCTGTTAACCGCGATCAGTTCGGAAAGGATACCGCTCATGGCGAGGATGCCAGCAAGGGCAAGCAAGGCGCTGGAGAGAACCAGCGACTGAATGTTGCCGCTGCCTTCACCCCTTAGATAATGGAAAAGGAACCGGGCGATCATGATCAAACCCGGCGTGGCGACTATGGCCGCACACACCGAAAAGAAGCGCAGCGGGCTATAGACGACAAAGATCCTCACGACCGTTATCAGGGAGCGCCGCACATAGCTTGGTATGCTCTTGACCAGCCGCGAGGGCCGGAGATCGCCGTTCACGCGGATCGGCACGGAGGTGATCGGAATGTTCCTGCGTCCCGCCTGGATGATCGTTTCCAGCGTATAGGTGTAGCGGTTGAAGACGTTGAGCTGTATCGCCGCGTCGCGGTGGATGGCACGGAAACCGCTCGGCGCGTCGGGAACCGTCGTGCCGCTGGCAAGCTTGACGACCAGGCTTCCAAGCTTCTGCAGAAATTTCTTGACGGGTGAAAAATGCTCTATCTCGCTGATTGGCCTTGCGCCGACGACGATCAGGGCCTTTTTGTCCAGTATGGGCCGGACAAGATCGGGAATGCAGGAGGCATCATATTGGTTGTCCGCATCGGTGTTGACAATAACATCGGCGCCGAGCTTCAACGCGGTCTCAATGCCGGTCATGAAGGCTTTGGCAAGCCCCTGATTGTGGGGCAGCGAGACCACGTGATCCACACCGTTTTCCCGGGCAACCTCCACTGTGCGGTCAGTGGAGCCATCGTCGATCACGAGCCACTCTACCTGGTCGAAACCCTCGACCCGGCGCGGCAGGTCTGCAAGCGTGACGGCGAGTGTTCCCTCCTCATTCAAGCATGGGATCTGGATGATAAGCTTTGACAATCCACCCTCTTCTCTTTTTTCTTAAGACCGGCTGGCTGCCATTCACGGCATGGACCTGAAGAACTTTGGATATCAAGCCAATTGATCGCGAGGCGGCTTTTAAACCAGGGACTCGATCCGCCCAGCCCGAAGCGTCATTTTCTTCGTGCAAACGCGCTCGATGAGCGCATCGTCGTGGCTGGCCAATACGATGATGCCGGCTTTTTCCGCCAGTTGGTCCATCCGTTGTTTGGCTTTTTCCTGGAACGATGCGTCGCCGGCGCCAATCCATTCATCCATCAGCAGAATTTCGGGCTCGAGCGTGGTCGCCGCCGCAAATGCCAGGCGCGCCGCCATGCCCTGGCTGTACGCCTTGAACGGCAGGTCGATGAAGTCACCCAGTTCGCTGAAATCGATTATTTCTTCCATCTTCTCTTCGATCTCGGTCGCCGTCCAGCCGCTGATCAATCCTCTCAGCACGATGTTCCTGCGCCCGGTGGCCTCTGGGCGAAACCCTATGTTGATGTTGAACAGGGCATCGACCTTGCCCGCGATCGATATCGTGCCACCCGACGGCTGATAGATTCCATATAGAACCTTGAGCAGCGTCGTCTTGCCGGCGCCATTCGGGCCGACAAGGCCCAACCGGTCGCCTGCCTTGAGTTCGAAGCTGACATCGTCGAGCGCCTGCACGACCTGCTTGGTGCCCGACTTGGCTATGTTGCCGCCAAGAGCGCTGCGACGCCGGCCAGGCGCCGAAAGTGTCAATTTTTCGAACAGACGATAAACGAGGCTGACATTGTTCAGTTGGATGGATGTCATGGAACTCAGATCAGGAAAACGATGCGTTTGCGATAACGGCCCAACAACAGCAACGCAAGAGCCCATAGGCCGAGACTGATGTAACCAGCCACGGCCAACGCATGCGTCGGAAATATGCCGGCCGTGATCGGCTCACGTACGCCCTCCAGGAAATAGGTAAAGGGATTCCAGTGATAGGCATATTTTTGGACGCCTTCCTGACCGCTATAGACCCAGAACACCGGCGTGAAGAACATGCCGACCCGCATCAGATTCCCGACGATGAACTCACTATCGGGAAAGAAGGCGCCCAAGAACGCAAAAACCGTTACGAATGCAGGCGTTGCCAGGATGATGAGCAGCAGACCCAGCAGCGATAGCAGCCAATTCGCGCTGATCCCATAACCGCCCAGCAGCAGAACAAGAGCGCAACCCGCCAACGAATAAGCAGCCCTGATGATGCATTGCATCGTCAATCGCATCACATAGACGAACAGCGGCAGCGTTGTGCCTTGAATGAAGCTCGCTTCTCGCTGGAAAAGCGACACGCTCATGGTGATGGTCTCGGTGAGATAAAACCAGACCAGCATGCCGATGGCTACATAGGCTATATAGCTTGGGTTGCTGGCGTCGGTGGTCACGAAAACAAAGACAAAAGTGCCGACGAAAGCGAAATAATTGACCAGCATCCAAAGCGGGCCGAGCGTCGTGCGTCTGTGCTGGTCGCCGATGTCCTCGTGGGCAAGCGCGATCCAGACCCGGTGTAATCTCATGGCCTTTGAGATGTCGTCAAAAGCGCCGTTTAGTGCCGCAATCATAGCTGGGAGTATCGCAATCCGTTATTCTGGCGCATTATTCTTCGCTGGCCATAGCGAACCACCAAGCCCGTCTCTAATAGCCATTTCGATGGGCATATGGCAACGCATTGCGTCGTAACGCGGTGGGGAGCAGAGTCAACTGCGGCAAAACTGAACGCATGCTGATGCTGTGTGACTT
>NZ_RZOM01000920.1:0-2493 GCF_003999175.1 Mesorhizobium sp. M7A.F.Ca.ET.027.03.2.1
GTCTATGACGACAGGATCGTGCCGTGGCTCGCCGAGCTCGCTGACGCCTGCCACGAGCACGACTGCAAGGTGATGATCCAGATCACCCATCTCGGCCGCCGTACCGGCTGGAACAAGGCCGACTGGCTGCCGGTGCTCTCGGCCTCGCCGGTACGTGAGCCGGCGCATCGCGCATTCCCGAAGACGATCGAGGACTGGGACATTGAGCGCATCGTGGCCGACTATGCTTCGGCCGCCCAGCGCTGCGAGGCCGCCGGCCTCGACGGCATCGAGTTCGAATCCTACGGCCATCTGATGGACGGCTTCTGGTCGCCAGCCACCAATCATCGCGACGACGAATTCGGCGGCTCGCTGGACAATCGCCTGCGCTTCACCAACATGGTGCTCGATGCCGTGCGGGCAGCTGTCGGCGACAAATTCGTCGTCGGCATCCGCATGGTCGCCGACGAAGATTTCGAAAAAGGCCTGTCGAAGGCGGAGGGGATCGAAATCGCCAGGCGGCTGGCGGGCTCCGGCAAGGTCGATTTCCTCAACATCATCCGTGGCTCGATCGAGAGCGATGCGGCGCTGACCAAGGTCATCCCGGTAACCGGCATGCGTTCTTCGCCGCATCTCGATTTCGCCGGAGAGGTGAGGGCGGCGACGAAATTCCCGACCTTCCACGCGGCGCGCATATCCGACGTGGCCACTGCACGCCACGCCATCGCCACCGGCAAGCTCGACATGGTCGGCATGACCCGCGCCCATATCGCTGATCCGCACATCATCAAAAAGGTGATGGAGGGGCGCGAGCATGAGATCCGCCCCTGTGTGGGCGCCACCTATTGCCTCGACCGCATCTATGAGGGCGGTGAAGCGCTTTGCGTCCACAATGCCGCGACCGGCCGCGAGGCCGAAATCCCGCATATCATCGTCAAGACCGAAGGACCGAAGCAGAAAATCGTGGTCGTCGGAGCCGGCGCCGGCGGACTGGAGATTGCGCGGGTCGCGGCTGAGCGCGGCCACAAGGTGATGGTGCTTGAAGCATCGAGCCAGGCCGGCGGCCAGGTGCGATTGGCGACGCAGAACCCGCGCCGCAAGGAACTGATCGGCATCATCGACTGGCGGCTGGCCGAACTCGACCGGCTCGGCGTCGAGATCCGCTACGACACCTGGGCGGAAAAAGACGATGTCCTGGCGCTGTCGCCCGATGTGGTGGTGGTCGCTACCGGCGGCCTGCCGCAGAACCCGCCGCTGACATCAGGCGACAACCTTGTCACCTCGAGTTGGGACATCATGGCCGGCAGCGTCAAGCCGGCCGAAAATGTGCTGCTCTATGACGACAATGGCGGCCATCAGGGCATGGGCGCCGCCGAACTGATCGCCAATGCCGGCTCGAAACTCGAGCTTGTATCGCCGGAGCGTTTCTTTGCCCCGGAAATGGGCGGCATGAACCATGTGCCCTATATCAGGGCCTTCCAGGAAAAGGGCGTCACCATCACCATCAACACGCGGCTGCGTTCGGTGCGGCGTGAGGGCAACCAGCTGATCGCAGAGCTGGCTTCGGATTTCGCCGATGGCTGGCGCGGCGAGCGCAGGGTCGACCAGGTGGTGGTCGAGCACGGTACGCTGCCGCTCGACGATCTCTACCTCGCGCTGAAGCCGCTGTCGAAGAATGGCGGCGCGGTCGACTACGAACGGCTGGTGAGTGGTGGCGACATCTTTCCCAAGCGCAATCCAGAAGGCGGCTTTGTTCTGTTCCGCATTGGCGACGCGGTCGCCTCGCGCAACATCCACGCCGCCATCTATGACGGCATCAGGTTCGGCTTGCGGATCTGAAATTAGCTATCGCCAGGATCGGTGGCGCGCGGCCGAAGCTTCCTGCAAGAGCCCCTAGACTGGACTTTCCCTGTCGTACTTGTAACGATCTAGGGTGATCCAAACGCTTGGGATCAGTTTCATTCTACTGCAAGTCTGCAGGGAAATCGCGAAGCAGTGCGTCTTCTGCCGAGAAAAGCTGACGAAAACCTAACAAAGTCCGGGGGGACAAGTTGACCAAGAAAGATCCGTTCGTTCCGCGCCAGACCAATACGGCGCTCTACATGCAGCTATACGAGAATGGATATTCGGTTGCCGATATCGCCCGGGTGCAAAAGGCGTATCGTGTGTGTTGCGCGATGTTCAACGGCCGCTACCGCAAGACAGGACGGCCGTTCATCTGCCATGCGGTGGGGGCTGCGTCATCGGCCGCGCATTTCGATAAAAGCGTCGATCTTGTCTTGGCCGCGATGTTTCACGCTGCCTACGACAGCGGCCACTATCCGGACGGAAAGTCCAGCAGGCGCACCGATGCACACCGCAGATGGCTGGAGCAAACAATCGGTCCCCGGGTTGAAGGTCTTGTCGCCCGCCTGGTCGGACTGAAATTCGATACCGGAGACCCCGAGCGCCTTGTGGATGCCGGTGTGCCGGCCGGCGACGAGGACATCTTGTTCCTAGTGCTTGCCCATGAGG
>NZ_RZOM01000921.1:0-2489 GCF_003999175.1 Mesorhizobium sp. M7A.F.Ca.ET.027.03.2.1
CTCGTAGACCGAATAACGCGTCGGGTGGCTGTCCTTTTCCCCGGCTGGGACGTCGTGCGAGCTGACAATGCGCCAGGAATCAGGATCGATCGGCGGGAAATACGCGTCGCCGTCGACCGCTGCCAGCACGTGGGTGACATGCAGGCGATCGGCCAGCAGCATGGCCTGGACATAGATTTCGCCGCCGCCGATGACGCACACCTCGTCCACATCGGCCATGCGGCGCCCGCGCTCCGTCGCCAGCTGGATCGCGGCCTCGAGCGAATGTGCCGCCTCGACGCCCTCGGCGCGCCAGGTCTTGTCGCGGGTGACGACGATGTTCAACCTGCCCGGCAGCGGCCGGCCGATGCCCTCATAGGTCTTGCGGCCCATGATGATGGGCTTGCCCATCGTATCGGCTCTGAAGCGCTTGAGATCGGTGGAGAGCCGCCACGGGAGCCCGCCGTCCCGCCCGATCACGCCGTTCTCGGCGATGGCAACGTAGATTGCGACGTGCATCAATTGCCGTCCGTTGGCTCGAGGATCAGGATGTCGATGTCGCGCTCGGGGTATAAATCATCCGCCGTCATCTCGAATGTCGTCGGTCCGGTCTTTTTGACATTGTCGCCGCAGAACGAGACCAGGGCTTTCGGATTGCCCTTGTCGATCGTCAGCTTGAACTTGCCGATCGTGCCAGTGGCCCAGTTGCCGCCGGTGGTCAGGATATAGGCGATGCGGTTCTCGAAATATTTGGGGTAGCCGTCAGGGTCGTCCTTGGCAGCCTTGCGCACCGCATTTTCGAATGTGCCATCCATGCAATAGCGGGCCTTGTAGGCCGCATACTGTCCCTGGAATTTGCCGTCGTAGAAGAAGCTGACTGAAGACGTGCCGCCGACGCTCGGCTTATAGTGGTGGGAAACATGGACGTCCTTGTTGGCCGGAAAGGTCGAGCGCCACCAGTAGGTCGAACGCAGTTGCCAGAACGGCGTGTAGACCTTGGTGGTCTCGGTGCCGTCGCTGCCGGTGTCCTCGATGATGATGCCGCGGTTGACCCAGTCATCGACAACCGCTTGCGGCAGCTTGGCCAGCGCCGCCTTCGCCGCATCGCCGAATGGATAGAACGGCACGTTTTGCGCCTTCAACTCGGCGCTGATGTCGATGCCGAGCGCAAACACCTTCTGCTCCAACTGCGGCTTGACGGCAACACCGTCGATCGTCACCTCGAAGCCGAGGAAATTGTCGCTCTGGTTTTCGGGAATCGCCGGGATTTCTTCGGGATTGCCCGATATTTCGGGCATCGGGAAGGCGACGATTGCGTCGACATCCTTGTCGGTGTTGTTATGGAAGACATAGTCGACCGTCACCTTTTCCGGCGAGATGAAGAGGTCCTCGCTTTGCATCGACACGGCGTCGCTGCGCGACAGGATCAGGCCGCCGGTGCCAAGTTCGGCAACCGAATCATTGGCGAAGGCGGGCGCGGACGACAGGGCCAGCACGGCGGTCAGAATATATCGCAACATGGAAACAACCTCGGCCAGAATGCTTGCAGGACCCTAGCGGTTTCAATGTGGCGTTCAAAGCCCTTCCGCATCCGCGGACGCGCGCCAGCGCGGTCTGGACTAACAGGTTCCGATCGGGCAGGAGTTCGCCCATGCGCAAGCTTCTCGTCATCGGCATCGGCGCCGGCAATCCCGACCACATGACCGTCCAGGCCATATCAGGCCTGAACCAGGCGGATGTGCTGTTCATTCCCGACAAGGGTGCGAAAAAAAATGAACTGGCCGAACTGCGCCGCCGGATATGCGACCGCTTCGTCACCAATCCGAAGTCGCGCCGCGTCGAATTCGACGTGCCGGTGCGCGACATGCCAGTAGAAGATGGGCCGGAGCCCTCCTACCGCGCGACCGTCGATGACTGGCACGAAGCCATCGCCGCCATTTACGAAGGCCTGATCCGCGATGAGATTGCAGGCGACGGCTGCGGCGCCTTCCTGATCTGGGGCGATCCTTCGCTCTATGACAGCGCGTTACGCATCCTCGAGCGCGTGCGCCTGCGAGGAAATGTGGCGTTCGAGCTTGAGGTGATCCCCGGCATCACCGCTGTCCAGGCACTTGCCGCCAGGCACAAGATGGCGCTGAACCGCATCGGCGATTCCGTCCTCATCACCACAGGCCGCCGCCTGACCGAGGAAGGCATGCCGGACAATGCCGGCAGCGCGGTCGTCCTGCTGGACGGCAAATGCGCCTTCAACACGCTGGTCGACAAGGATGTCGTCATCCATTGGGGCGCTTATCTCGGAACGGAAGACGAGATTCTCATCTCTGGCCGTCTCAGTGATGTCGGCGCCGAGATCGAGAGAACCCGTGAAGAAGCGCGCCGGAAAAAGGGCTGGATCATGGACACTTACCTGCTTCGCAAGCCAAGCACAGAGGATTAGGCCCTACTGCCCTACTGCCCTACTGCCCTACTGCCCTACTGCCCTACTGCCCTACTGCCCTACTGCCCTACTG
>NZ_RZOM01000922.1:0-2488 GCF_003999175.1 Mesorhizobium sp. M7A.F.Ca.ET.027.03.2.1
GCATGTAGCCCATCACCGCCCGGCCGGTGGCGGCGCCGAAGGCGCGCGTCACATGAAAACGCGACACGCCGCTGCTTTGCGCGACATCATCAAGCGAGATCGCCTCCGGCAGATGGCTTTCGACGAACCACAGCGCTTTCTCGGTCGGGTCCATTTTCTCCTCGCATTGGCCAGATCATCCTGCCGTTTCCTGGCACGGCCAGTTTGATCGAAATTGCGCATCCCGTGCAATCTGCGCCGATGCCGGTCGCCATCCGGCCAACCGCCCCATGAGCTTTCGCTTGACAGCGACCGGCGTCATCTCTTAGGTATGTTATATTATTACATAAAGAGAGCATGCGATGCCTGTTTCCCTTAGCTGGCCCACCACTCCGTCCGAGAAATCCATTGCGAAGCGATCGGCGCAAATCTACGCTGAAGCGGTGATGGTCCCCGAGTCGAAAGGCGAGGGGTGAAAAGGGAACACGGTGAGGCCTGCTCAGGTCGAGACCGTGGCTGCCCCCGCAACTGTAAGCGGCGAGCAAAATCCGTGAATGCCACTGGCCGGCAAGGCTGGGAAGGCTGGATGGCGCAACGACCCGTGAGCCAGGAGACCTGCCATCACTGAGTTGACCGGACGGGGTGTGCCGGGAGGAAACGCGAATCCCGGCCTTGTCGGCCGGTTCGCCAGCTTCCTTCCGTCGCCAGTTTTGGAAAGTGACGGAAAGTTGGACGGCTCCATCCATCGCATCGTCGTATATACGCTTTGCCGTCCCGGCAAGCCGGCGGGCAGCAGCCGATGACCGTAGCGCTTCTCGAAGCCCGTGACCTCTGCGTCACGGCGAATGGGCGGGATCTGGTTCAGGCGGTCAGCTTCTCGGTGGCCGCCGGCGATCGCCTTGCCATCATCGGTCCCAACGGCGCCGGCAAGACGACGCTGCTGCGCATGCTGTCGGGCATGCTGCGTCCGAGCTCCGGCGAGGTGAAGCTCGGCGGGCGCCGCCTGGACAGGATTTCAGCCGCCGAACGGGCGCTGCACATTGCCGTGGTCGGCCAGACCGACCAGCCCGATCCGCGGCTGGCGGTGATCGACTATGTCGAGCTTGGCCGGGTTCCGCACGCCGGGCTGCGGCGCAGGAGCGAGGAGCGCGAGATCGTCGTCGATGCACTGCGCCGGACCGGCCTGCTGCCGCTATTTGGCCGCATCATCGGCTCGCTGTCGGGCGGCGAGCGCCAGCGCGCCCAACTTGCGCGCGCCATCGCCCAGCAGCCAAAAATCCTGTTCCTCGACGAGCCGACCAACCATCTCGACCCGCGTGCCCGCGGCGAACTGCTCGACCTCGTGGCAGGCTTCGAGATGACGGTGATCGCGGTGCTGCACGATCTGGCGCTGGTGGCACCGTTCGCCACCAGGGTGGCGGTGATGAACCATGCCCGTCTGCAAGCGCTCGCCGCACCGCGCGAAGCGCTGACCCAAAAGCTGATCCGCGAGATTTTCGGCATCGATGTGCTGCGTCTGCGCCATCCGACCGAAGACCGCGAACTGACGGTGTTCGATGTGCCGAACCGTGCCGCGCCGCCGACGTGATTGAAGCCATTTCGTAGTCGACCCAATCCCATCCACAAGGAGCAAACCCGTGAAACGCCTGGCCCTTTCGCTTGTCCTCTCGCTGCTGGCCTCGACAGCCCTGGCCTTCCCGGTCACGGTCGACAGCTGCGGCAAGCCGCTGACCTTCGATGCACCGCCGAAGCGCGCCGTCATCCAGGATCTCAACATGGCCGAGATGGCTTTCGCGCTGAAACTGCAGCCGTCGATCCTCGGCCTGACCGGCATCACTGGATGGTACAAGGTGGGTCCCGAATTCAAGGCCGAGCAGGGTTCGATCCCGGAACTGGCGCCGAAATATCCGACGCTCGAAAACCTCGTCGCGGTCGAGCCGGATTTCTTCTTCGCCGGCTGGTATTACGGCATGAAGCCGGGCGGCGAGGTGACACCCGATACGCTTGCTCCGCACGGCATCAAGACGCTGGTGCTGACGGAAAGCTGCGTGCATCTCGACAAGAGCCGCCCAGCCGCCTCGATGGACCTGCTCTATGGCGACGTCGAAAAGCTGGGCAAGATCTTCGGCAAGGAGGCCGAGGCGGAGAAGCTTGTTGCCGGCTGGAAGACGCGGCTCGCCGACATCACCGCCAAGGTCGGCAACGGCAAGGCAACGCGAGTGTTTCTCTATGATTCCGGCGAGGACAAGCCCTTCACCGCAGGCAAGTTCGCCATCCCCAGCGCCATGATATCAGCCGCCGGCGGCGACAACATCATGGCCGACATGGACACCAGCTGGGGCAACACGGACTGGGAAACGGTGGCGTCGCGCAATCCGCAATTCCTCATCCTGCTCGATTACCAGGATGGCGGCGGCTACAAGAAGCTGCTCGATTTCCTGAAGGTCCATCCGGCCATGAAAGAGACGGACGCGGTCAAGAACGAGCGCTTCGTCGCCCTGCGCTATGC
>NZ_RZOM01000923.1:0-2488 GCF_003999175.1 Mesorhizobium sp. M7A.F.Ca.ET.027.03.2.1
GGTCGCCCTTCTCGCCGCACAGATTGCGGAGGAAATGCAGCGAGCCCAGAACCTCCGCCAGCCGCATCAACCCAGGCTCGAACGGCGATTCGGCGCTGAGCGCGGGCCGTATCGAAACGGTCGCGACGACCGCAAGACACGCGGCGAGGAGCATGGACGGACGGTTCATAAGCCTTCTCTACCCAACGGCGTGGCTCTGCCAAACAGGATAAGTCTTTGTGGCGAAACAATTTGTCGCCTGCAAGGCTGTTTTCAGGGCTTCGGCCCGTCGTCTCCGCGGGGGTCCAACAACTCCTCGGCCACAGCGAACACCGAGCCGGCGAGCGGCAATGCCGCCATCTCGCTGAGTGTATAGAAGGCCGCCGTCTCTGCGTCGTCGCTGGCTACCGCCTCGCCGCCGGCATAGGCCGCGCCGAAGACCGTGAGGAGGTAATCGACCGGGTGGCTGTCATCCCTGCCGTCAATGTGGATTTCCCGCAGCGGGCGATAATTTGTGGCGCGCAAACCGGTTTCTTCCTGAAGTTCGCGCTCTGCCGCTGCCTCCAGCGTCTCGCCGGGTTCGACCTTGCCGCCCGGAAAGGCATAGAGCCCTTGCGAGGGTTGCCGGGCTCGCTTGACCAGAAGCAGGGTGTCTGCACGCACGACGGCGACCGAGACTGCCGGAAGTGTCTTGCGCGCTTCGTTCATGGGTTCCCGATCAGGCGTGTAGGCAGGTCTGTTGTGGACCGCCCAGCATGGGCAAGCTTTAGCGGTTGCGCAATGCCGGTTGCACCGGCACCTTCAGGAACCGAACCTTTCAAAGGGCGCCAATCGACCATGTGCGGACGTTTTGCCTTGACCGCGACGCCGGACCAGACTGCCGCCTTGCTAGGCTTGGCGGAACTGGAGGATTTCCCGGCGCGCTACAACATCGCACCAACCCAGCCGATCCTGATGGCGGTCGCCGGCCCCCCGCGGGCGCCGGGCTCGAATCTGCCGGACCGGCAACCAATGCTGGTGCGCTGGGGGCTGATCCCGACCTGGGTGAAGGACACACGCGAGTTTCCGCTGCTGTTCAACGCGCGCTCCGAAGGGGCTACCGAAAAGGCGTCGTTCAAGGCCGCCATGCGCCATCGCCGCGCCTTGGTGCCGGCCTCCGGCTTTTATGAATGGCGGCAAACCGGCGGCAAGAAAGGCCAGCCTTACTGGATCCGGCCCAGGCATGGCGGGTTGGTCGCCTTTGCCGGCCTGGTCGAGACCTATGCCGAGCCGGGCGGTTCGGAAATGGATACCGGCGCCATTCTGACCATCAACGCCAATGCCGATATCGCGCATATCCACGACCGCATGCCTGTGGTGATCGACCCCAGGGATTTCGCCCGTTGGCTGGATTGCCGCACGCTCGAACCGCGTGATGTCGCCGATCTGTTGCGGCCGGCTCAACTCGATTTCTTCGAGGCCATTCCCGTCTCCGGCCTGGTCAACAAGGTCGCCAACACCGGACCGGAGGTTCAGGAGCGGGGCGAGATCGGGCCGGAGCCCGAAAAGGTCAAGCGCCAGAAGCCCGGCGCGGACGACAATCAGATGACGTTGTTCTAGCTGAACTGTTCTTCAGCGGCGTATGTCTGCGCCATTTGCCGGGCGCCCTTGGCGCCGGGCCGCACACCACTTCAGGCGGCGCGGGGCGACACGATCTTCTGTACCGGCTTTTTCTTCTTCGCGGTGTGAAGGAGGGCGGCGACGATCGCGGCCGGGCCGATCGCGCGATAGTGGTTGGCCAGTGCCGGCTGCTTGGCTCGGTTGGCTTCCTGCTTGGTTCGGGGCATGTCTCTCTTCCCAGGTAACATTTTCGTGTCTGCGTTTGATGGCCGATTCTGACCAAATCGTGACGCCTGCTGATCTAGCCGGCGAATGTTTCATGACTGTGCCGACATGTTTAATAAAATGTTTCAGTGCATCATTACCTGTGATCCAGCGACGTTTTTGCCGAAACTTGCGACTTGACGGCAACACATGCCAAGGCGATAAAGCCGCCCATGAAAACGTCTTTCGCCATTTGTGGCATTTGCATTATTGGCTAGCCTCGCGCTGGTCCGGACGTTTTCGCCTCATCTTTCCCCAGATTGGACAAACGCCCCGGCCAGCAGGCTGGAGCCTGATTTGCGTTTCGCGCAGGGCTGGCTTCGTCAAATTGAGTTCTGAACCGGGAAGGCACGAATGTCCGACGCATCGCAGGGCCTGCGCCTCTACAACACGCTGACGCGGACGAAAGAGGATTTCGTCCCGATCGATCCAGACAATGTGCGCATGTATGTCTGCGGCCCGACCGTCTACGACTTTGCCCATATCGGCAATGCCAGGCCGGTGATCGTCTTTGACGTGCTTTTCCGCTTGCTGCGTCACGTCTATGGGCAGGCGCACGTCACCTATGTGCGCAACATCACCGACGTCGACGACAAGATCAACGCGCGCGCTCTGCGCGACTTCGGCGGCGAGATCGCTTCCGGAA
>NZ_RZOM01000924.1:0-2486 GCF_003999175.1 Mesorhizobium sp. M7A.F.Ca.ET.027.03.2.1
ATACGGGGAGAGGATGCCGGCAGGCAGGTGATGGGCAGCGCCAAGGGCCGCCCTTGTGAATGAACGGCTGAGACGCGGCAGAACTAGTTGGCCGGAGCCATCGCATCCGTTGCCGGTTTCATCGCATCCGTCGCCGGCTTCATGGCGTCGGCGGCCGGCTTCATGGAATTGGTTTCCATCGGATCGGCCGGCTTCATTGCATCGTTTGCAGGCTTCATCGCATCCGCGGCAGGCTTCATCGCATCCGCGGCCGGTTTCATGGCATCTGCAGCCGGCTTCATCGCGTTGGTCGCGTCGTCGGCGCGAGCGATGCCGCCGGCAAACAGCGCCGTCGAGCACAAAGCGAGAGCGAGCGCCGGCAGCGTCAGGCGGGAAATGGTCATGATGATCTCCTTGGGTTGGTCGTGAAGGCGCGCCCTCTTGGCGGCCGTGCTATGCGGCGCCGCTCCATGCGGCGTTGCGCAATCTCTTGTTGAAGCGTGATCTAGTTTGTCGCGGCGGCCAGGATCGGTCCGCCACCGGGCGACTGCACGAGCACGGCGGTGCTCAGGCCGCCGGATGCGGCGGGCAGCGGATACGTCGTGGCCGCGCCGGTCCAGCCGCCGAGTTTTTCGAGCGCGTGCACGACATTGGCGTGCGGCAAGGTGCGGCCGGTGTTTTCGCCGCGCGACACCGGCACCTCGACGACGCCCTTGGCATAGTGCACCAGCCAGACATCGGCGTGGCCGCCAGGTACGGCGCCGGCGCCGATGCTGATCTTGCCGCCATCGAGCGACAATGCCGGGCCGCTCGTCCGGCCGCTCACCGAGATCAGCTTTTCGATCTCGCCAGGTGCGGCGCCGACGACATCGGCATGGCCGTTGACCACCACTTGCGGCGTGAACGGCCCGTCATGACCGAGCGCCGGCTCGTAATTGACCTGGCGCCGGGTGAATTCCTGTTTTCCGAAAATGTCCTTCCAGCCGAGATAGTCCCAGTAGGTGACGTTGAACGACAGCGCCAGCACGCCGGGCTGGTCCTTGACCCTGATCAGATTGGCGTTGGCCGGCGGGCAGGACGAGCAGCCCTGGCTGGTGAACAGCTCGACCACGCTGAGCGGCTGGGCGGCGGCCGCACCGAGCGATGCCGCCAGCGCAAGCGATGAGAGGCTGGACACTGTGACGAACTTGCGGGACATCGGCTTGCTCCGTGGGCGGCGGCGCCTGAATGCACCGCTGATATCCCCACTTCGCCGCTGTCGGCGCCTTCGTTACAGCGCTCACCGGTTTGTGATCGCTAGCGTTCTTCCTTCTCCCGCAAGGGGAGAAGGCAAGAAGAGCAGCATCTACTGCGTCAGCCGCGTGTTGTTGGGCCGCTTGTTGAAGTCGCACTTGCCGGTGACGTTGTAGAAGAAGTCGGCGTTGCTGACGGGTGCCGGGACCGGGTTGCCGCCGTCTTCCCAGGCTTGGTAGCCTGTCGAGCCACAAGGCACGAGGCCAAAGATATCAACGATCTGGCCGGTCGCCATTTCGGCCAGGGGGATGTCCGCGCTTGTCGAGCTATAGAGCCGGTTGGACGTGGCCGGATCGTTCGAATAGAGGTTTTTCGGGTTACCCGATGGCACGTTCATCTGCAGATAGAGGCTGGCCATCTGGCTGACGTCGATTGACGCACCGGCGGTGTTGCCGGGAGTCATTGTGTCGACACAGTAATATTTCGTGCCAGACTGGTCGGTGTTGAGCGTCACCCCGTTGGGCGGGTTTTTGCCGACCTTGCAGACCTGCGTCTGGATCACCGTGGGGACGCCCAGACTGTCGATCTTGCTGACGGTGGTGGTTCCGTAACCTTTGGGATCCGTGCCGCCGCCGTATTTGTAATCGATCGTCATCAGCGGCTTGCCCGCTGCGGCACCGAACATCGTGCCGTAGAGCGTCATTGTCTTGTTCCAGTAACCCGACACGCCGGTGACCTTGAAGGTCGCCTCCACCAGAGCCGGCGCCTTGTTCACCGCCGAATTGACGCCGATAGCCACCGTGGGGATCCTGGCGATCTGCATGAACACGGTCTTCATGGCGAAACTCGCCGAGGCCTGCGCGGTGGCGGTGCCGTTGGCGCTGACGTCGAAGCTGTTCAGCGTCGCTGCGCCCTGTCCGCCGTTTTCTCTGTAGGTATCCTGGAGCAGCACCTGGCGCTGCGGCTTCGTCGACGTGGTATCCATCGTGGTGATGGACAGGATCGCGGCGTCGAGTGCCGCCTGCTCGGTCGACCTGGTCTGGACAGCGGAGGTGTAGTCGACGGAAAAGCCGACCGCGGTGATCAGCGGTATCATGGCGAGAACAAGTATCGGTGCGAACGAGCCGCTCCGCGACTCGATAAAACTGCCTGCAAGCCCCCGCATGCCTTCGTCCTTACATGAGATATTTCCCTCCGCTAACATGCCGATCACAAATTATGCTCTAACGCACGTGGTTAATTTATCGATTTTTCGAGGAATCCGGGGGAAAAGG
>NZ_RZOM01000925.1:0-2485 GCF_003999175.1 Mesorhizobium sp. M7A.F.Ca.ET.027.03.2.1
GGGCGGGCTGGGCGTCACCGGCTCCAACCAATCCAATGAAGATCTGCAGCGTCTCGTCGACCTGACGCTCGAACGTTTTGGCCGCATCGACGTGCTGGTGAACAGCGGCGGCCACGGGCCGCGCGCCCCGATCCTCGAAATCACCGACGAGCAATGGCACACCGGCATGGATGTCTATCTGCTGAACGTCATCCGTCCGGTGCGCATCGTGGCGCCGCAGATGGTCAAGCAGAAGGGCGGCGCCATCATCAACATCTCGACCGCCTGGGTGATCGAGCCGAGCCCGATGTTTCCGACGTCCGCTGTGTTCCGCGCCGGGCTTGCCGCCTACACCAAGATCTTCGCCAACACCTATGCCGCTGACAATGTGCGCATGAACAATGTGCTGCCCGGCTGGATCGACAGCCTGCCGGCCACCGAGGAGCGCCGCGACAGCGTGCCGATGCAGCGCTACGGAACCTCGGAAGAGGTCGCCGCGACCATCGCCTTCCTGGCGTCCGAAGGCGCCGGCTACATCACCGGCCAGAACATCCGGGTCGACGGCGGCATCATACGCGCTATTTGAGGGCGTCGGTCGGGAGGGGATCCCGGCATCTCACCCCAAGGAGCAAAGAATGCGGCTTTTGATACTCGGCACCGGCTGGATGGCGCAGGAACATGCGCGGCGCTTCACCGCCATCGACGGCGTCGACATCGTCGGCGCGGTCGATGTCGATCCGGCACGGGTCGGCGAGTTCGCCGACAGTTTTGACATTCCCAACCGCTTTACCGCGCTGGATGAGGCGCTGACATGGGGTGAGTTCGACGCGGTGGCCAATGTCACGCCGGACCGCATCCACCACCCGACCACCATGGCGCTGGTCGCCGCCGGCAAGCCGGTGCTGTGCGAGAAGCCGCTGGCCGAAAACTATGGCAAGGCGACCGAGATGGCCGACGCCGCCGAGGCCGCCGGCATCGTCAACATGGTGAACCTCACCTATCGCAATGTGGCGGCGCTGCAGAAGGCCCGCCAGATGGTGCAGGCGGGTGAGATCGGCACCGTCAGGCATGTCGAGGCGTCCTACCTGCAAAGCTGGCTGGTGTCGAAATTCTGGGGCGACTGGCGCACCGATCCGAAATGGCTGTGGCGCCTGTCACGCGGCCACGGCTCCAACGGCGTGCTTGGCGATGTCGGCATCCACATCCTCGATTTCGCCAGCTATGGCGCAGCCGTCGACATCGACCATGTCTTCTGCCGGCTGCGCGCCTTCGACAAGGCGCCCGGCAACCGCATCGGCGACTACGGGCTAGACGCCAATGACAGCTTCGCCATGACGCTGGATTTTTCCAACGGCGCCTTCGGCGTGGTGCATGCCAGCCGCTGGGCGACTGGCCATCTCAACGAGCTGCGCCTGCGCATCTATGGCGAGAAGGGCGGCATCGAAGTGGTGCACAATCTGGATGGTTCGACGCTCAAGGCTTGCATCGGCGAAAACGTCGAGAACGCCATATGGGAAGAGCTCGACGCCGGCACGGTGCCGACCAACTACCAGCGTTTCACTGACGCGGTGCGATCCGGCGTGCAGGCCGAACCGTCCTTCCGCCATGCCGCCGAATTGCAGAAGGTGCTGGATCTGGCCGTCGTCTCGGACGAGAAGCGGGCGGAGCTGAGGGCGAGCGCTGAAACGCGGTGAGCTGGGCGAAGCGGCCTGCGCCAGCGGTCGAAGATAGCACTGCCGTCAACTTCGGACTGCGGTCCGCTGCAGTCAGGGGCCGGTCACGAGCGAAAAAACCAGTTTCTGTAAATTGCCGCCATCGCCGAATTCGACGCGGTCGAAATCGCGGCTTGCCAGCACCCGCGCCTTCGAGATTGCGTCGAGCCGCTTGACCACCTCGGCCCTTGTCTTGCTGCATTTGGGATCGTCGGCGACGGTCAGGCCGTTCGTCGCGGCTTGGATGTCGTGGACCATCTGGACCATGCTGGCGCCATGCACCTTCTCATGGGCGGCTACGCCGGCGATGAAAGTTTCCCAGTTCTTCTGGACGGCGGGCGACAGGGAGCCGGAGGGTTTTGGCAAGGTGTAGGTGACGATCAGCTTCGGCCGCCCGGCCGTCAGCACGCAGTCCTTGCCACTGGGCTTGTAGTCCCTTAACCCCCAGGTCAGCTTGAAATTGGTGTAGGCGATGGCGCGGGCAATGCCGAGCTTTGGCCCTTTCTCGCCGATCGAGCGGTAGAGTTCGGCGCCGGACCGGCCCGAGATCGCGTAGGGCTCGATTTTCTCGACCGGCTTCCACTCGGCACGAGCGGTGAGCGGCGAGGCAAGCAGGGCGGCAAAGGACAGACACAGGCGAACGCAGGCTCTCAATCCAACTCTCCACGAAACAGGACCGGCTGCCGCAACGGGCAATGCCATCGGATCGCTTTTTCCTATATGCTGCCGACGGGCGCTGCAAATGCCCTGGAGGCAGTCAATTGGGGGAGTCATGCATGAGAATTGCACATCTC
>NZ_RZOM01000926.1:0-2482 GCF_003999175.1 Mesorhizobium sp. M7A.F.Ca.ET.027.03.2.1
CGCTGGTACCGGGCCCGCGCCCGCGCCTTCAGCGTTCCAGGCCAGCGGCTGCCGATGCTGGCCTGGCAGCTTGCCGACATCTCGCAGGAGCGGGCCGAGCAGGAGCGCTTCTTCCTCGACCTGCAGAAGGCGATCGATCACCTCGACCACGCGCCGGCCGGCTTCTTTTCGGCTGACCAGGAGGGCCGCGTCACCTATATCAACGCCACGCTCGCCGAATGGCTGGGCATCGACCTCACCAGCTTCACGCCCGGCGCCGTGTCTCTGTCGGAGATCGTGGCCGGCGACGGCATGGCGCTGGTCCGCTCGGTCAAGGCCGACCCCGGCACCACACGCAACGCGGTGATAGATCTCGACCTGACGACCACGACGGGCGAAGCGCTGCCGGTGCGCTTCATGCACCGTGTTTCGGCCAGCCGCGAAGGATTGAACGGGCCGACACGCACGATCGTGCTCAACCGCACGCAAGGCGAGGATGCCTCTGCCGATTTGCGGGCTTCGGAAGTGCGCTTCACTCGCTTCTTCAACTCGACACCGATGGCGATCGCCGGCGTCGACCACAATGGGCGCATCCTGCGTACCAATGCGCCGTTCCTGTCGCTGTTTTCGTCTGTCGTCGATCGCGACGCCGTCGACCGTCGCGTACGGCTCGACACGGTGATCCACGAACGCGACCGGCCGGCCTTTGCGGCTGCCTTCGAGAAAGCGCAGCAGCGGCAGGCCGACATCGAGCCGATCGACACGCTTTTGCCCGGCAACGACGAACGGCACATCCGCTTCTACGTCAACGCCGTCGCCGACGGCACCGGCGGCGAGGGCGCCGAGGAGTCGGCCATCGTCTACGCCGTCGAGACGACGGAGCAGAAGGCGCTCGAAGGGCAGATGGCGCAGAGCCAGAAGATGCAGGCGGTCGGCCAGCTTGCCGGCGGCATCGCGCATGATTTCAACAATGTGCTGACCGCCATCATCATGGCGTCCGACCTTTTGTTGACCAACCACCGTCCGTCGGACCCGTCCTTCCCCGACATCATGAACATCAAGCAGAATGCCAACCGGGCGGCTTCGCTGGTACGGCAACTGCTCGCCTTCTCGCGCAAGCAGACATTGCGGCCGGAAGTGCTCAACCTGACCGACGTGCTCGCTGATCTCAGGATGCTGCTGGCCCGGCTGGTCGGCAACGACATCAAGCTGAAGGTCGACCATGGCCGCGACCTGTGGCCGGTCAAGGTCGATATCGGGCAGTTCGAACAGGTGGTGGTCAACCTTGCGGTCAACGCGCGCGACGCAATGCCGGCGGGTGGCGATCTCACCGTGCGCACGCGCAATGTGACCGCCGAGGAGTGCAAGGCCTTTTCCTATCGCGAACTCACCCCGGCCGACTATGTCGTGGTCGAAGTCGAGGACTCCGGCAGCGGTATCGCGCCCGACGTGCTGAAGAAGATCTTCGAGCCCTTCTTCACCACCAAGGAGGTTGGCAAAGGCACCGGCCTTGGCCTGTCGATGGTCTACGGCATCATCAAGCAGACCGGCGGCTTCATCTTCTGCGATTCCGAGGTCGGCAAAGGCTCGACTTTCCGCATTTTCCTGCCGCGTCACATCGCCGAAGCGAAAAAAGCAGGCGAGCCCGGCGATGCGCCGGCGGCGCCGGCAAAGGTCGCCGATCCGGCCAAGGATCTGTCGGGCTCGGCCACGGTGCTGCTCGTCGAGGACGAGGATGCCGTGCGCATGGGCGGCATGCGGGCGCTGACCTCGCGTGGCTACACCGTGCACGAGGCATCGTCGGGCGTCGAGGCGCTGGAAGTGTTCGAGGCGCTGGGCGGCAAGGTCGATATCGTCGTTTCCGATGTGGTCATGCCGGAAATGGACGGACCGACACTGCTTGGTGAATTGCGCAAGCGCCAGCCGGACATCAAGTTCGTCTTCGTGTCCGGCTACGCCGAGGACGCATTCGCCAGAAACCTCCCGGCAGATGCGCATTTCGGCTTTCTGCCCAAGCCGTTTTCGCTCAAGCAACTGGCGACGATCGTCAAGGACGTGCTGGAGTCTTAGAGCCTTTCCCATGTTCCACCTTGCACAACGCCGTGACAACGCCATGATTGCGGGTGAAACGGCAGGAAGGCTTAGGGGAGCAACTGGTGACGCCGCACAACGAAGCGGACAAGGACGACTACGCCGACACGGTTTTGTTGCCGGGTGACCCGCAGCGCGCCGAGTGGATGGCGCAAACGTTCCTGGAAGCGCCGCGCTGCATCAATCGCCGCCGCGGCGCGCTTGGCTTCACCGGGCTGTTTGGCGGCAAACCCGTCAGCATTCAGGCGACGGGCATCGGCGTTTCATCGTTTCTGATCTATGCGCACGAATTGCTGGACCATTATGGCGCCCGGACGTTGATCCGCACCGGCACCTGCGGCAGCCTGACCGCAAAAGCAAAACTGCGCAGCCTTGTCATCTCACAATCGGCACAGGCGGAAAGCGCCCAGAG
>NZ_RZOM01000927.1:0-2475 GCF_003999175.1 Mesorhizobium sp. M7A.F.Ca.ET.027.03.2.1
GTCTCATTGTCTTCTCCGATGTGTGGGGTGTCTGGAATTGCAATGGCGCGCTGCGCCTAGCGGGCCTGCCGGCCTGAGATCACCCGCAGCCAGGGCGCCAGATGAAAGGCGCTCATCAGCAGATACATCGCGGCCATGCCCGTGAGGGGCGAGGCGTCGATGCCCATGCACTGCATGGCCGCATCGCCGCTGAAGATGCAGGTGAGCAGCGCCATCACGGCGAAAGTCGGTGCCGCGGCAAGGCAAAGCCAGTCGGCCAGCCCGAGGGTGGCGGCTTCCGGGATCGTGCTGCCGGCACCGGTATGGATATCGCTCATCGCCTTGATCCTTGATGATCATGCCAGCCACGACAGGTTCCTCTCTCCACGGAGTGGGGAGAGGAACCCAGACTGAACAACCGTTACTGCTCGCCCTTGTCGCGGAATGCAGCCTCGCCGGCAGCAGACACTTCTTCCCATTTCTTGTCGGCCCCGGCGTCGTAATTGTCGTGCCAGTTCCACCAGGAATAGAGCGGGGTCTGCGGATAGCCTTCGGGCGAGTCTTCCCAGATTTCCTGGCGGCCGAGCGGCGTCGCGTCGAGATAGCTCCAGACGGTGCCCATCGCCTCGTCGCCGCGGCTGTTGATGAGATAGGTGCGGAAGATGCGGTCGCCGTCACGGATGAAGACGTTGTGGCCGTGCCATTCGTCGACGCCGAAGTCCTTGTCGAAACTGTCAGTGATTGTGTACCAGGGCATCTGCCAGCCCATCCGCTGCTTCAGCCGCGCAATGTCGGCTTGCGGGGCACGTGAAGCGTAGGCAAGCGTGGTGTTGCGGGCGTTGAGATGGGCGAGGTGGCCGACCTGGTCGGCGCCCAGCGAACAGCCGCGGCAGGCGTGATCGGGCCAGCCATGCACGCCGGGCTCGAAAAAGGCGCGGTAGACGATCAGCTGGCGGCGGCCTTCGAACAGATCGAGCAGGCTCGCTCTGCCGTTCGGCCCCTCGAACACATAGGCCTTGTCGACTTCCATCCACGGCATGCGCCGGCGCTCGGCGGCCAATGCGTCCTTGGCCCGCAGCGTTGCCTTTTCCTTCACCAGCATCTGTTCGCGGGCGGCTTCCCAGTCCTGCCTCGAAACGATCGGCGGGGTCTTCATTGCGATGTGCTTGGTCATTGGTCGTCTCCTTTGCCAGTCTGTTGTCGCTTGCTGTCAGCCAGAATAGGGCGGTGAAGCGCGGGGGTGGGAGTTACAAGTGTGACGGGATTTGCAGGAGCCGGCCCGTCGCAGCAGGGGTGGCGCATCCTCACGGTGCCTTCGGCCGCGTCATGGAGAGGAGTGTCGGTTGGCATTGTCGGTTCTCCCTTGGCGTGCCGCACGTTGCCGATAGAGTTGGCCGATGCGGCTTGCCGGTTCATGGTACGGATTTAAGTTAGGGCGGCGACGCACAAGGGTGGGAGTTACAAGTGTGACGGGATTTGAATGGATTCGCTGATCACCGCCGCGGCGCTGGCGCTGGCCGGAGGCGATCCGCTCGGCGCGCTGGATCGCGTCGCACTGCGCGAGGATCCGCCGGCGCTGGCGCTGCGCGGCATCGCCATGGCGCAACTTGGCGATCTTGATCGCGCCAAGGCGCTGCTGCGGCGTGCCGCGCGTGGCTTCGGCCCGAAAGAAGCGGTAGCGCGTGCCAGATGCGTCGTTGCCGAGGCCGAGATCGCGCTGGTCTCACGCGATCTCGGCTGGCCGGCCAAGGCTTTGGATGCGGCGCGGGCGATGCTGGAAAAGCATGGCGACCGGCTGAACGCAGCGCATGCCGGCCACCTCAAGGTGCGCCGCCTGCTATTGATCGGCCGTCTCGACGAGGCCGAAGACGTGCTGCGCGGGCTCGATCCGATGCCGCTTCCGCCGGCCTCGCGCGCCGCCCACGAGCTGGCCGTCGCCGGCATCGCGATGCGGCGCCTCAAGACGAAGCGGGCGCGCAGGGCGTTGGAGTGGGCACGCCACGCCGCCCGCCAGGCCGGCATTGCGGGGCTCATCGCTGAAGTCGATCGCGCATTCCTGGCGCTGGACACACCGGCGGCGCGGCTGATCGCGGCTGGCGAGCAGCGCTCGTTGCTGCTTGAGGACGTCGAGGCGTTGCAAGCGTCGCCGGCATTGCTGGTCGATAGCTTTCGCTATGTCGTGCGCCAACAGGAGAAAAGGGTCTCGCTGGCAACGCGCCCGGTGCTGTTTGCGCTGGCCCGTACGCTCGCCGAAGCGTGGCCAGGCGATGTGTCGAGGGCGAGGCTGATCGCGCAAGCCTTCGGCGGCAGGCACGCCGATGAATCGCACCGGGCACGGCTGCGGGTCGAGATCGGCCGGCTGCGCACCGAATTGCGCGGCCTGGCCGACATCGGCGCGACCAGCCAGGGCTTCGCGCTGGCGCCGCGCCAGGCACGCGAGGTGCTGGTGCTGGCGCGGCCGATCGAGGAGCGGCACGCGGCGGTGCTGGCTTTCCT
>NZ_RZOM01000928.1:0-2472 GCF_003999175.1 Mesorhizobium sp. M7A.F.Ca.ET.027.03.2.1
CGCCGGTTTCGCTCAAGGGCGAGGCCGAGCAGGCCGCTTTCCGTGCCTTGCAGGCCGATGTCGCCGTGGTCGTCGCCTATGGCTTGCTGCTGCCGAAGGCGGTTCTCGAGGCGACCCGGCTCGGCTGCATCAACGGCCATGCGTCGCTTCTGCCGCGCTGGCGCGGTGCCGCGCCGATCCAGCGCGCCATCATGGCCGGCGACCTGGAAAGCGGCATGATGGTGATGCGCATGGAAGATGGGCTGGACACCGGCCCGGTCGGGCTGGTTGAAAAATGCGCCATCGAACCCGATATGACAGCCGGCGATCTGCATGATCGGTTGATGAGTGTCGGTGCTGCCTTGATGGTGGAAGCGCTGGCGCGACTGGAAAGGAATACCCTGACATTCACCACACAAGCTGTGGATGGGGTGACCTACGCCAAGAAAATCGATAAATCCGAGACTCGCGTGGACTGGACTCGCTCAGCAAGTGAGGTCCACAATCATATTCGCGGCCTGTCGCCCTTTCCCGGCGCGTGGTCGGAGATAGGAATTGGCGGCCGTCAGGAGCGGCTGAAACTGCTTCGCTCGACGCTGTCGCAAGGCCTGTCGCTTTGGGAAGAGTTGGGCGAGTCGGGAGGAATTCTCGATGACCGGCTGACGGTCGCCTGTGGGGCAGGCGCGATCAGGCTGGTCGAAGTTCAACGCGCGGGCGGAAAGCCCGCTGCCGCGTCGGAGTTCCTGCGCGGGGCCAAGATCGAAAAAGGACTGAAATTCTCATGAGCATGATGTCGATACGCGCGGCAACGCCGCGGGATCGCGAGGCCATCCGCCTCGTCGAGGAACACGCTTTCGGCCAGCAGGCGGAGGCCGGTCTGGTCGACGCGCTGGTGACCGGCGGCGACGCTGTTGCCGAACTGGTGGCGGAAGAGGACGGCCAGGTGGTCGGTCACATCCTGTTTTCGCGGCTGTTCGTCCAGAATGGCGGCAAGACTTTCGCGGCCGTGGCGCTGGCACCGCTGGCGGTGGAGCCCTCGTTCCATGGCAGCGGCATCGGCGGCGCGCTGATCCGCGAGGCGCATATCCGCCTCAGGGATGCCGGCGAAACGCTGGCCGTGGTGCTCGGCGACCCCATCTATTACGGGCGTTTCGGATATAGCCACACGCGTGCCGAGAACTTCGAGAGCGAGTACCAGGGCGAAGCGCTGCAGGCGCTGGCCTGGGGTGACGCACCAGAAGCAGGCAGGCTAGTCTACGCCTCTGCCTTCACCGCTCTCGCCGCCTAGGCGAGAGCGTATAGCCGCCCGGCATGCCGCGTTTTCGCCTCGACATCGAATATGATGGCAGTCTGTTTGCCGGCTGGCAGCACCAGGCGGATCAGCCTTCGGTGCAACAGGCGATCGAGCGGGCGATCGAAAAATTCTGCGGCGAAGCGATCCGGCTGCGCGCCGCCGGCCGCACCGATGCCGGCGTCCATGCGACCGCGCAGGTGGCGCATGCCGACCTCGCCAAGGCGTGGCCGGGCGACAAGGTGCGCGATGCCGTCAACGCCCATCTGCAGGCGGGCGGGGCGCGCATCGCCATCCTGAAAGCGACAGTCGTCTCCGACAGCTTCGACGCCCGCTTCTCGGCCATCGGCCGCCACTATCTCTACCGCATCCTGAACCGCCGTGCCCCGGCCGCGCTCGACAAGGGCAAGGTATGGTGGGTGCCGAAGCGGCTCGACGCCGGCGCCATGCACGAAGCGGCGAAAGTCCTGCTCGGACGGCATGATTTCACCACCTTCCGCTCGACCCAGTGCCAGGCCAACAGCCCGATCAGGACGCTGGAACGGCTCGATGTGAGCCGACAGGGCGACATGATCGAGGTCAGGGCTTCGGCGCGCTCATTCCTGCACAATCAGGTACGTTCGATGGTCGGCTCGCTCAAGCGCGTCGGCGACGGCGGCTGGACCGCGGCCGACCTGAAAACGGCGCTCGAGGCGCACGACCGCGCCGCCTGTGGCCAGGTGGCGCCGCCCGACGGGCTGTTTCTCACCGGTGTCGATTATCCAGTCGAGACGAGCCCGGACAGGCTCTGAACTCCGACATCCTCCGGCACGGTGATGCCGAGCAGCGCCTGCAGGCCGAACAGCACCAGCAGCGAGGCGATGAACATGCCGACGAAAACGGCGGTGCCGACCGATGCGCCCCTGCCGATCGTGGCGTTGGTCTTGCGCCAGATCAGCACCATCGACAGGGCAAACAGGAACAGCGACACAAGGCTCGCAGCCTGGCTTGCGGACGACAGGAAAAGCCGGATCAGCGCCGAGGGCAGCATCAGCCATGCGGTGATGGCCGAAGCCCAGTTGCTGGCGACGACGTAGTGGACGAAGCGGCCGCCGATGCCGGCGCGCGGCGCGATCAGGGCGAGCGCAACCAGCGGCAGCACCCAGGAGCCGATGTCGACCGTCGCCAGGCGGACCAGCATGCTGAAGCGGCCCGCGAAGGCG
>NZ_RZOM01000929.1:0-2470 GCF_003999175.1 Mesorhizobium sp. M7A.F.Ca.ET.027.03.2.1
GCGGGTAATAATAGTAAACGCCGGCGACCAGCGGGAACAGCATTCCACCGATCAGCACGTAATGCAGATGTGCGACGATAAAATAGGTATCGTGCGCCTGCCAGTCGAACGGCACGAGCGCGACCATCACGCCGGTCAGCCCGCCGATGACGAAGATAGCGAGCCCGCCGGCGCCGAACAGCATCGGCACCGAGAAGATGACACGTCCGGCCAGCATGGTGGCGATGAAGACGAAGATCTGCACGCCGGTTGGAATCGCGACCGCTTCCGAGGCGGCCGAGAAGAATGCCAGCGAGATCTGCGGCAGGCCGGTAGCGAACATGTGGTGGACCCAGAGGCCGAACGATAGGAAGCCGGTGCCGACAGCGGCAAGCACGATCCAGGAGTAGCCGACGATCGGACGTTGCGAAAAGGTTGGCACGATCATCGCCATCAGCGCGATGGCGGGCAAGAAGATGATGTAGACCTCGGGGTGCCCGAAGATCCAGAACAGGTGTTGCCACAGCAGTGGGTCGCCGCCCCGCGTCGGGTCGAAGAACGGCCAGTCGAACATGCGTTGCATCTCAAACAGGATGTCGCCGGCGATCAGCGGCGGAAAAGCGAAGAGGATCATGCCCGCGACGATCAGCAGGTACCAGGCGAACAGTGGCATTAGGTTGATGCGCATGCCCGGCGCACGGCACTTCATGATGCCGACGATCAGTTCGACCGCCGCAGCAATGGAGGCGACTTCGATAAAGGAGAGGCCCAGCAGCCAGATGTCGGCACCAATGCCGGAATATGCCTTGTCAGTGGCAAGAGGCGGATACATGAACCAGCCTGAAGAGGGAGCGGCGTCGAAGAAGATCGAACCGCAAACGAAGACACCGCCGATCAGAAAGCTCCAGAAGCCGAAGGCGCCGAGACGGGGAAATGGCAGTTCACGCGCACCGAGCATTGGCGGCAGCAGAAAGATCGCGACGGCCTCGAAGATAGGCACGGCAAACAGGAACATCATCACGGTGCCATGCAGCGTAAAGGCCTGGTTATAGAAGTCGGCAGAGAGGAAATTGTTTCCCGGAACCGCGAGTTGCGTACGCACAAGAAGCGCCAGAACGCCGCCAAACAGCATGAAGGCAAAGGCCGCACCCCCGTACCAGAGGCCAACCTGCGTATTGTTGACCGAAGTCCAGTAACGCCAGCCGATCGGCGTCTTCCAGACGAGGCGCAGCTGTTCTTCCTCGATCTTCTCTGCGGAGGGCAAGGCGTTTCGCTTGATGCGGGCTTTGAGGGTTGTCATTCGAGCCCCTTCAGCCAGGAGGCGATTTCGGCGATGTCCTGTTGGGGCAGCATGTTGAAGTCGGGCATCTTCGAACCCGGCTTGATCAAATGCGGATGGGCGATGAAGCTACGAACGGCCTCATCGTCGGTGGGCAAAACGCCGGCACCAATCGTTCCCCGCGAACTCATATGCGAGAGATCCGGGCCGACACCACCCTCAGCTTGTGTGCCCGCAACGCGGTGGCACGCGCCGCAGCCGTTGCGAAGGAATATGTCGCGTCCGGGCAAGGATGCGCCGGGCGAAGGGTTCGCCCGCACAGCCAGCCATTCCCGGAAGGCAGCGGGCTGCATGGCGACGGCCGTGAAGGTCATCAGCGCGTGCGAGGTCCCGCAATATTCCGCGCAAGGGCCGCGGTAGGTGCCAGGTTTGGTCGCCAGCAACGAGAGCCGATTCACGCGACCCGGGATCATGTCCATCTTGCCACCGAGCGCGGGAATCCAGAAGGAATGGATGACGTCGGTGCTTTTCAGCAAGAACTCGACGCGCTCGCCAACCGGCAGCCTGATCTCGTTGGCGGAAAGAATAGGAACTCCGCCGTCAGCCGGGTGGTAGGCGACCCGCCACCAGAATTGCTCACCAGTCACTTCGATCCTGAGACCATTGGCTTCGCCGGCTCGTGCGAAAGGTCTCAGTCCAGGCATCAACCAAAGCGCATAGCCTAGCAAGAGAAAGAGGAGTAGCGAAGGAATGGCTGCCCCGCCCCAGAAAATCAGCCGGCTTGCAATACGCTCGTCTATGGGAGTGCGCTCATGACGTGTCGCGTGGACCAGAAGACCGATGACCGTCAGCCAGATAAAACCGCCAGCAATGGCCATGAGCCAGAAAAGGTCAGCGATCTGGCGCGCTTCCTCTCCGGCCGGATCAAGCGCCGACTGGGCTCCCGAGCAGCTGGAACAGGTTCCCAAGCATAACCACAGCGCGAGCCAGCGCACCGCAGCGAGTTTCGTAATCCGGGCGCTTGTGCTTGGAACTGTTGACGAATCTATCCCTCCGATCGATGCCCTTGCTCACAAACGCGCCCGCAACCGAGTGGTTGCGCCGAAATTTCAGTTTAGCGGCAATGGCCAGTGCTCATGCAATCTATGCGCCGGTTTCGTCATTTGTCGCGCCGGTAGGCTTCGATTCCGGCGATCCTTTGTACGTCTCAGC
>NZ_RZOM01000092.1:0-10007 GCF_003999175.1 Mesorhizobium sp. M7A.F.Ca.ET.027.03.2.1
GTCGTGGTCTCCTTGGCCGTTTCGTTCAGGGTTTGTCAGTGTTGATGCGTGGACGCGCCAATGTGGTGAGCGCGCGGGCGGAGTCAATAGCACAGCATTGACAGAAAATCACCCTGATCGCTGCCCTGCACCAAACAAAGAACATAGTGAGCACTTTTCGCCACGCCACCGGCTGTGTCACAAGACCGGCTTGAGGAAAAAGCCATGAACGCCACGCCCCCAATCTTTCTGGATGTAGATGGATCGCGCATCGCGGTGCGCCGCACGGTTGGCTCGGCGCCCGGCATCGTCTGGCTCGGCGGCTACAAGTCGGACATGCTGGGCACGAAGGCGCAGACGCTGTCGGACTGGGCCGCAAAAGAGGGCCGCGCCTTCCTGCGCCACGACTATTCAGGCCATGGCGAATCCGGCGGCGCCTTTGCCGACGGCACGATTTCGACATGGCTTGCGCAGAGCCTCGCCGTGTTCCGGCATTTCACCAAGGGCAAGCAGATCCTGGTCGGCTCCTCGATGGGCGCCTGGATCGCGCTGCGCATGGTGCAAGAGTTGCGCAAGGCAGGCGATAGCAACGTCGCCGGCCTGGTGCTGCTGGCGCCGGCGCCGGATTTCACCGCCGAACTGATCGAACCGGCGCTGACCAAGGCGCAGAAGCGCGATCTCGCCAAAAAAGGTTTCTTCGAAGAGCCGTCGGACTATTCCGCCGAGCCCTACATCTACACGCGCGCCCTGATCGAGGACGGACGCAACAACCTGACAATGACAGGCCCGATCGACACGCATTGCCCGGTGCACATCCTGCAGGGACTGGCCGATGCGGACGTGCCGGCAAGCCATGCGCTGAAGCTGGTCAGCCTGCTGCCGGCCGACGACGTGACACTGTCGCTGATCCCTGACGGCGACCACCGCCTGTCGCGGCCGCAGGATCTCGACATGCTGGTGCGAGCCGTCGACGCGATGGCGCAGAGGGGAAACTGATGCGCCTTTCCATTCCGATACACGCGTTCGTCGCGGCAATCGTCGGCTTTGGCGGCACGCTGGCCATCGTCATCGCCGCCGCCAACGCAGTCGGCGCAACGCAGATCGAGACGGCAAGCTGGGTTACGACCATCTGCCTGGCCATGGCGATCGAGAGCCTGTGGCTCTCCTGGCGCACGAAGATGCCGGTCATCACCGCCTGGTCGACGCCGGGCCTGGCGCTGATCGCGGCATCGAGCGGCTTTTCGATGGGCGAGGCCGTCGCCGCCTTCATCGTCACCGGCATCCTTCTGATCGCCACCGGCCTGTTCCGGCCGCTGACGAAGCTAATATCGAGGATACCGCCCTCCGTCGCCTCGGGCATGCTGGCCGGCATCGTCGTCACCTTCGCGCTCAATGCGGTAAAGACCATTCCTGTCGACCCATGGCTGATCCTGCCGCTGATCGCGGCCTTCTTCGTCATCCGGCTGTTCAATCCGGCGCTGTCGGTGCTCGCGGTGCTGATCGGCGGCGGCCTCGCCGCCTTCCTCACCGGCCGTGTCGGCGGCCTGCCGACACCGGAACTGTCGACGCTGACGCTGATTGCGCCCGATTTCACCGCCAAGGCGATGATCGGCCTGGCATTGCCGCTCTACCTGGTCACCATGGCTTCGCAGAACCTGTCCGGCCTCGCGGTGCTGCGCGCCGCCGGCTACCATCCGGAGCCAGGTCCGCTGATCGGCGTTACCGGCCTGTTTTCGCTGCTGTCGGCGCCGTTCGGCGGCTCGACCACCAATCTGGCCGCGATCTCGGCAGCGATCTGCACCGGGCCGGACGTCCATCCCGATCCGGCCGAGCGCTGGAAGACCGGACCGTTCTATGCGCTTGCCTATCTTATCTTTGCGATTTTCGGCGCTTCGCTGGTGGCGATCTTCGCCGTCCTGCCGCAGAGCCTGATCGTGCTGGTGGCGGGTCTGGCGCTGATGGCGTCGCTTGCCAACGCGCTGTCGATCGCGCTCAAGGACGAGGGCGACCGCATGGCCGCCACGGTCACCTTCGTCGTCACCGCGTCAGGGCTGACGCTGTTCGGCGTCGGCGCCGCATTCTGGGGCCTGATTGCCGGCCTGGTCATGCTTTTCCTCGATAGGCTCAAAAAGCGATAATCATTTCAGATGCTTGTCCGGTTTTGGCGGACATTGTCTTGAATCGCCGTTTTTCTCTTCCCATTTCGATTCCACGCAGCCGGGTTTGGCTGTCTCCAACCGAAGGAATGGGAGAAAATGAACACATCTGCATTGATCCGTCCGGCCTGGACGCCGGCGACCATCGCGTTGATGGTTGTGGGTTTCATGGTGTTCTGGCCACTCGGCTTCGCCATGCTTGCCTACATCATCTGGGGCGACCGCCTCGATGGCTTCAAGCGTGACGTCAACCGCGCGACCGACGGCATCTTCGCCGGCTGCCGCCGCGGTTCCGACAAGGCCGCGCGCTGGGGCAATGGCTCCACCCGCACCGGCAACGTCGCTTTCGACGACTGGCGCGAAAAGGAACTTGAGCGGCTGAACGAAGAGCGCCGCAAGCTCGACGAGATGCTGACCCAGTTCGACGAGTATGCCCGCGAATTGCGCCGCGCCAAGGACCAGGACGAGTTCGACCGGTTCATGGCCAACCGCAACAAGTCGACGGCTCCGACGAAGACCGATCCAAGCACCGGAACGACGACCACCAAGCGTGGCAAGGGCTCGAACCTGCTTGACGACTGAGGCCAAGCGACTGGCCACATCGTGAAAAAACGGCGTCGCGCGAGCGGCGCCGTTTCTTTTTTGTTCTAGTCGTTTTTCTCGAATCGCGTATCGTCCCGCCATGACTCTCGGCTTCTTTCGCAATCTGACAAAGCCCAAGCCCACGCCTGTCGTGGAGCGCGAATATTGCGTCGCCGGCCGCACGCTGCCGCTCAAGATCGTCGAGAGCGCCAGGGCGCGCCGAATGACGCTGCGCATCGATTCAGGCGGCCAGGGTCTACGCATAACCGTGCCGCCAGGCCTGCGCCGCGGCGAAGTGGACAGGTTCCTCGAGCGGCACCAGGACTGGCTGGAGCAGCGACTGGCCAAGGTGCCGACGCGGCCACAGGTGCGGCCCGGCATCAGGATCCCGCTGCGCGGCGTGCCGCACCGGATCGTCCATGAACCGTCAAAGCGCGGCACCGTCACCGTGTCGCGCGACGAACGTGGTCCGCTCTTGATCGTGCATGGCGACCGCATACATCTGCCGCGCCGCCTCGCCGATTTCCTCAAGCGCGAGGCCAAGAAGGAAATCGAGAAGCTGGTGGCCAAACACACCGAGGCGCTCGGCAAGCGCGCCAAGGCTATCCGCTTCAAGGACACATCAAGCCGCTGGGGGTCATGCACCTCCGAAGGCAATCTGTCCTTTTCCTGGCGCATCATGATGGCGCCGTCGCCGGTCATCAACTACCTCGTCGCGCATGAAGTGGCGCATCTCAAGGAGATGAACCACGGTCCGAAATTCTGGAAATTGTGCGAAAAGCTCTGCCCCGACACCGATCGCTGCAAGGACTGGCTGAAGCGCAATGGCGGTGCGCTGCAGGCGATCATGTTCGAGTAGATCGCTCAGTCGTCGTTGGCGGCGTTCAAGTCCTCAGGCCGTAGCCCCTCATCGCCATGATGCGGCCACGGCAGGAAATTGCCGTCGAATTCATCGCCGCCGAAATAGTCGAGCGCGCGGTGCGCCTCGGCGCCGTTGAAGGCGGCCTTGTCGATCAGGTGCGCGATGACCTCGCGCGCCTGCGCGATCTTCTGCCTGAGTTCGGCAATTGTCCTGTCGGTCATGATCGTGCTCCCGCCATGTGTCCTATTCATCCATTAGGTAGCGCCTTTGGCCGCGCCGGCAAACAGCATGCTTTTTCTCGACTCTTATCGCTTTTCATGCCAATTCCCGCGCCATGGCACTCGACATCAAGATCTGCGGCTTGAAGACCGACGCGGCAATGGCCGCGGCGCTGGCCGGCGGCGCCAGCCATGTCGGGTTTATCTTCTTCGCCAAAAGCCCACGCTATGTCGAACCCGCCGAGGCTGGCCGTCTGCGCGAGGCGGCGCGCGGCAAAGCGACGGCGGTTGCCGTCACCGTCGATGCCAGCGACGCTTTCCTGGATGAAATCCTTGCCCAAATGCAGCCCGACATGCTGCAACTGCATGGCGCGGAAACGCCCGACCGCGTGGCCGAGGTCAAAGCCCGTTATGGTTTGCCGGTGATGAAGGCGCTGCCGCTCAGCGAGGCTGCCGATCTCGAACGGATAAAGCCATTCATTGGCATATCAGACCGGTTCCTGTTCGACGCCAAGCCGCCGAAAGGCTCAGAACTGCCGGGCGGCAATGGTGTTGCCTTCGACTGGCGCATTCTTGTCGGCCTTGACGGCGGCGTCGATTACATGCTTTCCGGTGGGCTCAACGCCGCCAATATCGGCGATGCCCTTCGGCTTGCCGACCCGCCCGGAATAGACATTTCCTCAGGCGTGGAAAGCGCACCGGGCGTCAAGGATCCGGCGCTGATCGAACAGTTTTTCCGGGCCGTCAGGACCGCGCGGAACACCCGCGCAGCCTAGTAGTGCCTTAAACCAGAGCATGTCCCGGAAAAGTGGGAACCGGTTTTCCGACAAGGACATGCTTCATAAGTCAAGATGCCAGGAGATCGGCGATGAACAAGCCGGCGACACCCAATTCCTTCCGCACCGGACCCGACGAACAGGGCATGTTCGGCATTTTCGGCGGTCGTTTCGTTGCCGAAACGCTGATGCCGCTGATCCTCGACCTGGAGCGGCACTGGAACGAGGTCAAGAACGATGCGGATTTCAGGGCTGAGCTGACTGACCTTTCAACCCATTATGCCGGACGGCCGTCCAAGCTCTATTTCGCCGAAGGCCTCACGAAGCATCTCGGCGGCGCAAAGGTCTATTTCAAGCGCGAGGATTTGAACCACACCGGTTCGCACAAGATCAACAACTGCCTCGGCCAAATCCTGCTGGCCAAGCGCATGGGCAAGAAGCGCATCATCGCCGAGACCGGTGCAGGCCAGCATGGCGTGGCGTCGGCCACGGTCGCGGCCCGCTTCGGCTTTCCCTGCGTCGTCTATATGGGCGCCACCGACGTTGCCCGGCAAAGCCCCAACGTCTTCCGCATGAAGCTGCTCGGCGCCGAGGTCCGTCCGGTGACCGCCGGCCACGGCACGCTGAAGGACGCCATGAACGAGGCGTTGCGCGACTGGGTGACCAATGTCGAGGACACCTATTACCTGATCGGCACCGCCGCCGGCCCGCATCCCTATCCGGAGCTGGTGCGCGACTTCCAGTCGGTAATCGGCACCGAAGCGCGGGCGCAGATCCTCGAGCAGGAAGGCCGACTGCCGGACACCATCATCGCCGCTGTCGGCGGTGGTTCGAACGCCATCGGCCTGTTCCATCCCTTCCTCGACGACAAAGAGGTCCGCATCATCGGCATCGAGGCCGGCGGACGCGGCCTTGACGGCATCGAGCATTGCGCCTCGATGAATGCCGGCGCGCCGGGCGTGCTGCATGGCAACCGCACCTATCTCCTGCAGAACGCCGACGGACAGATCATGGACGGCCATTCTATCTCGGCCGGTCTCGATTATCCCGGCGTCGGCCCCGAGCATTCCTGGCTGCGCGATTCAGGCCGCGTCGAATACGTGCCTATCCTCGACGACGAGGCGCTGGAGGCCTTCAAGCTGACGACGCGCGTCGAAGGCATCATCCCGGCGCTGGAATCCGCGCATGCCATTGCGCATGCGGTGAAGATCGTGCCCGCCATGGACAAGGACCAGATCGTCATCGTCAACCTGTCCGGCCGTGGCGACAAGGACGTGCATACGGTGGCCTCGATGCTGGGTATGGAGATCTAGGCCCCTTTGGACAGTTTCGATTTGGGAGTTGATTATGAGCAAAATTCGTCCAAAGGGCCAGACATGGTGACCCGCATCGACCGCCGCATGGCAAAACTGAAAGCCGAAGGCCGCCCGGCGCTCGTCACCTATTTCATGGGCGGCGACCCTGACTACGACACCTCCTTGTCGATCATGAAGGCACTGCCCGGCGCAGGCTCCGACATCATAGAGCTCGGCATGCCGTTCTCCGATCCGATGGCCGACGGCCCGGCGATCCAGGCGGCGGGCCTGCGGGCGCTGAAGGGCGGCCAGACGCTGGTCAAGACGCTGAAGATGGCGGCCGACTTCCGGACCAGTGACAATGAAACGCCGATCGTGCTGATGGGCTACTACAATCCGATCTACATCTATGGCGTCGACCGCTTCCTCAAGGACGCGATCGCCAGCGGCATTGACGGGCTGATCGTCGTCGACCTGCCGCCCGAGATGGACGAGGAACTGTGCATTCCGGCGCTCAAGGCCGGCATCAATTTCATCCGGCTGGCGACACCGACGACCGACGACAAGCGCCTGCCGAAAGTGCTGCAGAACACGTCGGGCTTCGTCTACTATGTGTCGATGACCGGCATCACCGGCTCGGCGCTGGCCGACACCGGCAAGGTGGCGGCGGCGGTCAAGCGCATCAAGGGCCACACCGACCTGCCGGTCTGCGTCGGCTTCGGCGTCAAGACCGCCGAGCAGGCCCGGGTGATCGGCGCCAATGCCGACGGTGTCGTCGTCGGCACCGCGATCGTCAATGCGGTGGCCAATGTGCTGGGACCGAAGGGCGAGATGACCGCCGATCCGGCCGAAGCCGTCGCCACGCTGGTCAGCGGCCTTGCGCAAGGCGTGCGCTCGGCCCGCCTTGCTGCTGCCGAATAGTTCTCCTACCTCTTCCCAATCCTCGTCAGGACAGGAGCCGAAGCGATGAACTGGATCACCAATTACGTTCGCCCGAAGATCAATTCGATGCTCGGCCGGCGCACCGACATGCCCGAGAACCTCTGGATCAAGGATCCGGAGACCGGCGAGATGGTGTTCCACAAGGACCTGGAATCCAACCAGTTCGTCATTCCCTCGTCCGGCCATCATATGAAGATTTCGGCCAAGGAGCGGCTGAAATTCTTCTTCGATGGCGGCAAATACGAGACCCTGGACAACCCCAAGGTGATGCAGGATCCGCTGAAATTCCGCGACGAGAAGCGCTATGTCGACCGGTTGAAGGACGCCAAGGCCAAGACCGGCCTTGAGGACGCGATCATCAATGCGCTGGGCACCGTCGAGGGTCTGCCGGTGGTGGTCACGGTGCAGGATTTCGCCTTCATGGGCGGCTCGCTCGGCATGGCCGCTGGCGACGCCATCGTGCATGGCTTCGAAGTGGCCCTGCAGCGCAAGCGGCCGCTGATCCTGTTCGCCGCTTCCGGCGGCGCGCGCATGCAGGAAGGTATTTTGTCCCTGATGCAATTGCCGCGGACAACGGTTGGTGTCGACCGGCTGAAGGAAGCCGGCCTGCCCTACATCGTCGTTTTGACCAACCCGACCACGGGCGGCGTGACCGCCTCCTATGCCATGCTGGGCGACGTGCACATTGCCGAGCCCGGCGCGCTGATCGGCTTTGCCGGACCGCGCGTCATCGAACAGACGATCCGCGAGAAATTGCCCGACGGCTTCCAGCGCTCCGAATATCTGATGGAGCACGGCATGGTCGACATGGTCGTATCCAGGCTGGAAATGCGTGAAACGATCGCGCGCCTGCTCAAGATGCTGCTCAAGCTGCCGGAAGAGCAAAAAACGCTGGAGCCGGAAATCCTGCCCCCGGCGGTGGTCGCCGCGGAAGCTCGGCCGCAAGCCTGAAGCGACACGAAGCGCCGCGACCGCGATTGCACGGGTGCTTCGGCGCGCTGTAGCTTTTGATTGCCATGGCCATCCGAAACCGATTCTGGTTTTCACGGCTCATGCGCTAGGATTCTGCCATGACGACGCTTGCCGCCGACCGCGAAATCGAAGCCCTGATGGCGCTTCATCCGAAAGGCTTCGACCTTTCGCTCGACCGCATTTCGCGGCTGCTGGAGCGGCTTGACAATCCGCAGGATCGGCTGCCACCGGTCATCCACATCGCCGGCACCAACGGCAAAGGCTCGTGCGCGGCCTTTTCGCGCGCCCTGCTTGAGGCCGCGGACTACCGCGTCCATGTCCACACCTCGCCGCATCTGGTCAACTGGTATGAGCGTTACCGGCTGGCCGCCGATGGCGGCGGCAGGCTGGTCGAGGACAGGGTTTTCGCCGATGCTATTGCCCGTGCGGCCAGAGCCAATGAAGGCGAGAAGATCACCGTCTTCGAGATTCTCACCGCCGTCACCTTCCTCTTGTTTTCCGAACACCAGGCCGACGCCGCCATCATCGAGGTCGGGCTCGGCGGCCGCTTCGACGCGACCAATGTCGTCAAGGAGCCGGCCGTGTCAGTGATCATGCCGGTGTCGCTCGACCACGAGGCCTATCTCGGGGACCGTGTCGAACTGATCGCGGCCGAAAAGGCCGGTATTATCAAGCCCGGCTGTCCGGTGGTCATCGGCGCGCAGGAGAGCGAAACGGCGCTGCAGGTGCTGATCGAAACCGCCGAGCGGCTTGAATGCCCCACCTTCGTCTACGGCCAGGACTTCCTTGCCTTCGAGGAAAACGGCCGCATGGTCTACCAGGACGAAGACGGCTTGATGGACCTGCCACCGCCCAGGCTGCCCGGACGCCATCAGTTCGCCAATGCGGCGGCGGCGATCGCCGCGGTCAAGGCGGCCGGTTTCGAGATCAGCCATCGCGCCGCCGAAAAGGCGATGATCAATGTCGCCTGGCCAGGGCGTATGCAGAAGCTGATGCAGGGCCGGCTGGCCGAACTGGCACCCAAGGGCGCCGATATCTGGCTCGACGGTGGCCACAATCCGGGGGCCGGCGTGGTGGTTGCCGAAGCGTTGGCCGAGCAGGAAGAGAAGAACCCGCGTCCGCTGTTCCTCATCTCGGGCATGATCAACACCAAGGACCAGAGCGGCTATTTCCGTGCCTTCAAGGGCCTCGCCCGGCATGTCTACACGGTGCCGGTGAGCCTTAGCGAGGCCGGCGTGCCAAACGACGAACTGGCGGTCCGCGCGACGGAAGCCGGGCTGACCGCCGAGCCGGTGAGTTCCGTCGCCAGCGCGCTGATGCTGTTGCGCGACACCTGGGACGGCCCGGCGCCACGCATCCTGATCAGCGGTTCGTTGTATCTGACCGGCGCGGTGCTGGCCGAGAACGGCACCCCGCCGACCTGAAGGCGGATTTTTCTGCGAGGAGCCAGTCATGATCAAGGTCAAGCAACTCGCCCATGTCTGCATCTTCGCCAACGACCTTGAAGCGACACGAAGCTTCTATCGCGACGTGCTGGGCATGGACACCCGCTTCAATTTCCTGCGTGACGGCAAGATTTTCGGGTTCTACCTCGATTGCGGCGGCGGCAGCCATGTCGAGGTGTTCGGGAAAAACGAGGCCCGCTATGGCGACCTGAACCAGATCAACCACTTCTGCCTAGAAGTGGAGAACATTGATGCCGCGATCGCCCACATCAGGTCGAAAGGTGTCGACGTCACCTCAAAGAAACTGGCCTGCGATGACACATTTCAGGCCTGGATCCGCGATCCAAACGACGTGAAAATCGAGTTGTTCGAGTACACCGAAAAAAGTGCACAATTCGCCGGCGGCGACCGCATAGCCGACTGGTGAAAAGCGCCTGCCAGCCCTGACGGCTTACTTCAGCTCGATCTCGATAAAGGCGTATTCGCCTTCATTGGCGTTGATGACGTCGTGCTCGACGCCCTCCTTGCGGAAATAGGGCGCGCCCTTCTTCATTTCGGCGAAGGTCTCGCCGTCCTTGGTCAACAGCTTCACCTTGCCGTCCATCAGCGGCACGACGACATAGTCGTGGCCGTGGCGATGCCAGCCGGTGTTTTCGCCCGGCGCAAAGCGGTATTCGGTGACGATAACGCGCTCATTGTCGATGAAGACGGTGGCCTTGGCGGATCCGGTCATGGGTTTCTCCTGTCTGGCTCAAGCAGATGACATGGAGTGGCCGGACG
>NZ_RZOM01000930.1:0-2470 GCF_003999175.1 Mesorhizobium sp. M7A.F.Ca.ET.027.03.2.1
GGTCTACGTGATCGAGAAGAGCGCCGACGATTTCGCGGCCCGGGTCGAGCATTTGAGGAAAGCGGCATGAGCGACAATCCGGGATTCACCCCCAACGAGATGATGACCATCGCCGCCAGCCGCGCGCTGCGCAACGACGATGTCTGCTTCGTCGGCATCGGCGCGCCATCGGCCGCCTGCAATGTGGCGCGGCTGACGCATGCGCCTGACATCACCCTGATTTACGAGAGCGGCACGATCGGCACCGCGCCTGACGTGCTGCCGCTGTCGATCGGCGACGGCGAATTGTGCGAGACCGCTATCACCACCGTCGCGGTGCCGGAGATGTTCCGCTACTGGCTGCAGGGCGGCCGCATCTCGATCGGCTTCCTTGGTGCGGCGCAGCTCGACAAGTTCGGCAACATCAACACCACCATCATCGGCGACTATTTCCATCCCAAGACCCGGCTGCCCGGCGGCGGCGGCGCGCCGGAGATCGCGACGTCGTCGAAGGAGATCTACATCACCATGGCGCAGACCAAGCGCGGCATGGTCGAGAAGATCGACTTCTTCACCTCCTTCGGCCATGGCGAGGGTGGTGACCATCGAAAACGGCTTGGCATAGACACCGCCGGCCCGACGCTGCTGATCACCGATCTTGCCATCTGGAAGCCGGATCCGGTGAGCAAGGAATTCACGGTCGTGTCGCTGCATCCCGGCGTGACCCGCCAGCAGGTGAAGGACACCTGTGGCTGGGCGGTTAAGTTCGCAGAGGCGCTTGACGAAACACCGGCGCCAAGCGAACTCGAACTCAAGACATTGCGCGACCTGCAGGCCCGCACCAAGGCGGCGCATGAGGGAACCGGAAAAGCAAAGGCTGCATGACATGGCCGAGGCCTATATCTGCGACTACATCCGCACACCGATCGGCCGCTTCGGCGGTTCGCTGTCTTCGGTACGATCAGACGATCTTGGCGCGATACCGCTGAGGGCATTGGCCGAGCGTAATCCCGGCATCGACTGGCAGGCTGTCGACGACATCGTCTATGGCTGTGCCAACCAGGCCGGCGAGGACAACCGCAACGTGGCGCGCATGGCGCTGCTGCTGGCAGGTCTGCCGAAAGAGATTCCCGGCTCGACGGTCAATCGCCTTTGCGGCTCCGGCATGGATGCGCTGACCATCGCAGCCAGAGCCATCAAGGCCGGCGAGGCGGAGCTGATGGTCGCGGGCGGTGTCGAATCGATGAGCCGGGCGCCCTTCGTCATGCCCAAGGCCGACACGGCGTTCTCGCGCAATGCCGAGATTTACGACACCACCATCGGCTGGCGCTTCGTCAACCCGCTGATGAAGAAGCAGTACGGTGTCGATTCGATGCCGGAGACCGGCGAGAACGTAGCGGAGGAGTTCGCCATCTCTCGCGCGGACCAGGACGCCTTTGCCGTGCGCAGCCAGGAGAAGGCGGTCGCGGCCCAAGCCAATGGAAGGCTGGCGAAGGAGATCACCTCAGTGACCATCCCGCAGCGCAAGGGCGATGCGATCATTGTCAGCAAGGATGAACACCCCCGCGCTGGCTCAACGGTCGAGGCGCTGGCCAAGCTGCCGACGCCGTTCCGCCAGGGCGGCACAGTCACGGCCGGCAATGCCTCCGGCGTCAATGACGGGGCGGCGGCGCTGATCGTCGCTTCCGAGGCGGCGGTGAAGACATATGGCCTGACCCCGATCGCCCGCATTCTCGGCGGGGCCGCCGTAGGTGTGGCGCCGCGCATCATGGGCATCGGCCCGGCGCCGGCGACGCAAAAACTCTGCGCGCGGCTTGGCCTGACGCCAAAACAGTTCGATGTCATCGAGCTCAACGAAGCCTTTGCCTCGCAAGGCATCGCCGTATTGCGCCAGCTTGGCATTGCCGAGGATGCGGAACACGTCAACCCGAATGGCGGCGCCATCGCGCTTGGCCATCCCCTGGGCATGTCGGGTGCCCGCATCTCCGGCACGGCGGCGCTGGAGCTTCGCGAACGTGGCGGCCGTTATGCGCTTGCCACGATGTGCATCGGTGTCGGCCAGGGCATCGCGATCGCGCTGGAACGGGTTTGATCGGCGGCCCTTGCTTGGCCGGCTAAGATCAAGAATCCGGTGCGCGGTTCAAATTTGACCACGTGGACAAAAGTCTGGCGTCGTTCCATACTTCCCCGTCTGACATTTCTAGGAACAGCCGGCTCGACACGGCTGTCGAACAGAGGGGAATGCAATGGAAAACCGGAACAATAAATCGCAGATAAAACGCGAAGGGCTTTCGCGACGCAATGTGCTGGAGTTGGGCGCGCTTGGTTTGGCGGCAGCGATGTTGCCGGGCGCCGCCTTCGCGGCGGACAAGAAGCTGAAGGTGGCGGCGATCTTCGCCACGCCGATCGAGGAGCCGTGGGACAACCAGATCCATGTCGCCTTGCAGAGGGCCGAGAAGGAACTCGGCATCGAATACAAATGGTCCGAGAA
>NZ_RZOM01000931.1:0-2470 GCF_003999175.1 Mesorhizobium sp. M7A.F.Ca.ET.027.03.2.1
ATCCTGCATGGGTGGGTGACATGATTGGCCGCGATGCATTGAAGCTGCGCGTCGTTCTGCCGATCCTCGGCACGCTCGCCTTGCTGCCGTCGAATGCGCATGCGCAAAGCGCCGGCCTTGGTGCGGCGGGAGAACTGGTCGACCCCGACATCTTGCGCGTCTGCGCCGATCCCTCGAATATGCCCTTCACCGACAAGAGCGGCGAAGGATTCGAAAACAAGCTGGCAGAGCTGGTTGCCGCGAAAACCGGGCGCAAGTCCGTCTCCTACACCTGGTTTCCCACGATCACCGGCTTCGTGCGCAATACGTTGGGGGCCAACCGATGCGACATCATCATGGGCTATGCCCAGGGCGATGAGCTGGTGCAGAACACCAACGCCTACTATCGCTCCGCCTATGTGCTTGTGCATCCGAAAAGCCACGATATGGAAGGCGTGGAAACGATCGAGGATCCCAGACTCAAGGGCAAGACGATCGGCGTCGTTGAAAGCACGCCGCCAACCGCCAACATGGCCGCCAACAAGCTCCTGCGGACCGCCAAGATCTATCCGCTTGCGGTGGATACGCGCGTCACCCCATCCATGGGGGAGGTCATGATCAAGGACATGCTGGCACACAAGATCGATGCGGCGGTGCTGTGGGGACCGATGGCAGGTTACTATGCCAAGGAACTCGGAGCTGATGTGACGATCGTTCCACTGGTGAAGGAAAAAACCGGCTCGCGCATGTCTTACCGCATTACCATGGGCGTACGTCCGTCCGACCAGGAATGGAAGCGGACGCTCAACCGGGTGATCAGGGAAAACCAGGCGGAGATCACCAGGATCCTGCTGAGCTATAACGTGCCGCTGATCGACGAACACGACAACCTGATTACCCAATGAATGGAAGGGAGACTATTTTCTTGCTGGTCGCCGCGATCCTTCTGGGTCTGACCGAGCCGACATGGGCTGGCGATGTCGCCGAACCCAGCGGTTTCCGGATGGACGACTATCGGGCGCCGGTGCCGCGGACGCTGCAAGGCGCGAGGGTGGTGACGACGGTGGAAGCGGAAGCGCTGTGGCGGGCGAAAAAGGCGATCTTCTTCGACGTGATGCCGGACACGCCCAAACCGACCAATTTGCCGGCAGGAACCATATGGAGGGACAAGGTCAGAAAGGACATCCCAGGCAGCATATGGCTGGCCAATGTGGGATACGGCGCTATTTCGCAGGAGACCGCCAGCTATTTTCGCCAAGGCCTCGAGGCCAAGGCCGGGACGGACAAGTCGCGCGCGATTCTGTTCTACTGCATGACGAATTGCTGGATGTCGTGGAATGCGGCGAAACGGGCCGTCGAGTGGGGCTACCGTTCGGTAATCTGGTATCCGCTCGGCGCTGATGGGTGGGAAGATGCAAACCTTCCACTGGAGGAGAAAAAACCCTACACAACGAACAATTGAAGTAAGGACTGCAATTATTCTCGATAGTTTGTTTTCAACTTTTTAAAACCTATTGTTTCATTTGTCCATTTTGAGACTTGATGGACGAGCCATTGCGTCGGTGCCCTGCAATGGTTGGCTAACGACAGGATCGGTCCCTTCGGGCTGGTATAAGAGGAGAAATGTCATGAAGAAGAACTGGAAAAAACCGACCATGTGTCAGGTTGCCGCTGGCTTCGAAATTTCACGGTATCTGCCTGCTGAAATTACTCCCAAGAAGTAGGCCGCAGAGGTGCGCGTCCCTGGCGACAGGGGCGCGCATCCCCTCGCCCCATGGATTTTCGTGAAAGATTTTGACGCACGCAAAGTGCGCGAAGCGTTTTTTGTGACTGCAAATTGCCTGCAGGTCAGAGAAGCCGGCGCGCGGGCATCTTCATGCATTTGAGGATCATCGGATCGGCGGCGGGCGGCGGCTTTCCGCAATGGAACTGCAACTACCGTCTGAGTCGTGCGGCTCGCACCGGCATGGCCGGCGTGCATTCACGAACCCAGTCAAGTGTCGCCGCCTCGGCGGACGGGTTCGGCTGGGTTCTTTTCAATGCCTCGCCCGACATTCGCCAGCAAATCGCTGCAACACCTGAACTGCAGCCTGCGGGCGATGCGCCGCTGCGCTCGACGCCTATTCGCGCGGTGGTGCTGACCAACGCCGATGTCGATCATATCGCCGGACTGCTCAGCCTGCGCGAGCGGCAGCCTTTCGCCATCTATGCAACGGCGCAGGTTCTGGCGACGCTGGAGGCGAATTCGATTTTCAACGTTCTCGATCCAGCGCTTGTGCCGCGGCGCATCCTGCCGCCGGCGAAAGAATTGGCCATCTGCGACGCAGAAGGCCGCGAGACCGGCTTAATGATCGAGCCCTTTCCCGTGCCCGGGAAGATAGCACTCTATCTGGAGGATAGAGACCATCCGGATGCCAATTTCAACTCCGACGCAGGTGATACGATCGGAGTCCGAATCGCCGGCATCGGCAGCCGCGGCTCCGTCTTCTAT
>NZ_RZOM01000932.1:0-2470 GCF_003999175.1 Mesorhizobium sp. M7A.F.Ca.ET.027.03.2.1
TTCTTGCCTTTGCCGAGGCCCATCAGCCGGTCGATATAGGCGAGCATGAGGGCCGAGACGACGAACGCGAGATGGATGATGGTCAGCCACATCAGCTGCTCGGTCGTATAGGTCGACGAGTTCAAAAACACCTGCAAAAGGTGGATGGACGAGATGGCGACGATGGTCGAGGCAACCTTGACCTTCAGCGAGCCGACATCGATGGTGCCCAGCCAGTGCACGCCACCCTCCTGGTCGTCGAAGCGGCTGACGAAGTTCTCGTAGCCCGAGATGATGACCATCACCACCAGCGAGGCAACCAGTGCGGCATCGATCAGGCCGAGCATCTTGAGGATAGTGTCGGTGTCACCGAGCGTGAACGCCAGGGTAATGAACTCATAAAGCTTCTTGCCGAATGACAGCGCATAGACGGCCAATGCCAGGGCCAGGCCGATATAGAAAACGACGAGCAACCAGCGTGAAGCGAGAATGATCGATTCGATGGCGAGTTCGAGACGCTTCATGGGATGATTCCGGCTGGTTATCTCTCAGACAATGGCCGTATTCGGCCAGGCCGCCACCGTTTGCAAGACAAAAAACCCCGCCGAACAAGGTCCGGCGGGGTTCAATGCGTCCCGCTGGAGCCGGGACGGGGCAGGGAACGCCCAGCACCGAATCTGGGGTGGCTGGGTTCAATGAGCCGTGTCTAATGCCCGTACAATTCTTGTTGAACCCGTCACATCCATCCATCCCCGGCGGTGCCGGGGATGGATGCTTCTCGTGCCGATTCCACAAACCGGGTCATGGTTTTGAAATCATGACCTAATTGTTGCTGGCCACAGGTGCCACCAGCGAGGTGATGCGGCGAATGCCGACGCGCCGGTTCTCGCGGTTCGGCGCCGACGTATTGACCTTCAGATACTCCTCGCCATAGCCCTGAGTCGTCAGGTTCTCCGGCGGGATGCCGAAGGCGTTGGTCAAGGCCTCGGCCACCGATTCTGCGCGGCGATCGGAAAGAGCCAGGTTAGCCTCCGGTGTGCCGACGGCGTCGGTGTGACCTTCGATCAGGAAGGTCTCGGCCGGGTTCTTCTTCAACAGCTTCTCCATTGCGGTGGCGACGCCCTCGAGCTTCTGCACCTCGGTGTCGGAGATCGAGGCCGAGCCGAATTCGAAGTTGAGCGTGTCGAGATCGACGCGCCGTGCGATGTCGCGCACGCGGGCCGAACGTTTGACCTCGTCGATCGAGTAGAGGCGCTGGACCTTCTCCACCGGTGGCTGTTCGAGGAAGGTGTAGTAGTCGTCCGGATCTTCGACATCCTCGGAGTCCAGAATGTACTCCTCGCGCGGGATTGTCAGCCGCATCGGCGGCAGATCATCGCCGGGATCGCGCCAGTCGCTGTCGTCCTCATAGTGCCGCTCATCGACATAGCTCAGCACATATTCGCGTCCATCCGGCGCAATGCGCGAACGCTGGATGACGTCGCCATAGCGGTTGCGGATGGTGACGATCTGAACACCGTTGTCACGCTCGACGATTTCCCGGGTGCGGTCGCCCGACAGATCCTCATAGTAGACGTTCCTGGCGCCGCGGGTCATGCGCGGGGCGTCATTGCTCTCGACGAATGTCTGGTTGTTGAACTGCAGGATGACGCGGTCGCCGAGTTCCCTGACGACGTCGACGCCTTTCGGACGCCGGCGGTCACGGACGTTCTCATCGGGCGCACGCTCTACGCGCGTGCCCTTTTCCTCGGTCACCGGCGCGATCTTCTCGGGCTTGATCTCCTGTTGTGCGGCCCTGTCGTCGGTGGGCGGCGGACCTTGGTCGACGGGAGCAGCCACCGGCTTGCGGCCCTGATCGCCACCTTGCTGGGCATTTTGCCCGCCATTCTGCTGCTCGCCATCCTGGGGGACGATCTTGTCGCCCTGCTTGCGGCCGCCTCTGCGCTCGGCGTCCTTCCGGCTGTCCAGGATGGGAGCGGCGTTTGGATCGGCCGGTGCTTCGCCTTGCACCGGGTTTTCGCCCTGTGCCGGTGCTGCCGTCTGACCATTGGCCGGTTGTTCGCCGGTGGCTGGCTGTTCGGCTGTGGCCGGCTGCTCGCCAACAGGTTTCCTGACACGCTTCTTCGTCGTGTCCTGGGGCTGCTCGCCCTGGGCCGCGGGCTGTTCGCCGGCAGGGGCCGTCGCCTCTCCAGCGGGAGCCTCTTTCGGTGCCGGGGCGACTTCAGGTTGGGCCTGCTGGTCCTGCCTGTTCTTCTTGCGCGGCTTGGTCTGCTCGCCGGGCTGGTTGTCGTTGGCTGGTTCCGCCTGGTTGGCCGGCGCCTGCTCGGTTTGCTGCTGCTGGTCGCGCTTCTTCCTGCGTGGCTGCTGTTCCTCGGCTGGCGCTGCCTGTTCGGCCGGCGCCTGCTCGGTCTGCTGCTGCTGGTCGCGCTTCTTCCTGCGCGGCTGCTGTTCCTCGGCTGGCGCTGCCTGTTCGGCCTGCTCGGTCTGCTGC
>NZ_RZOM01000933.1:0-2468 GCF_003999175.1 Mesorhizobium sp. M7A.F.Ca.ET.027.03.2.1
CTGCCGGCCATCTCCCCCTCAAGTGGGGAGATTAGCAGCTTCGCCATTCAGCACTCTTTTCTGCATTGCAGATTGGCAAAAGGAGAGAAGAGCCGATCTCCCCCCTTGAGGGGGAGATGTCCGGCAGGACAGAGGGGGGTGCGGCGGTCGCCCACAAAATCCTAATTCCCCGCCCCCAGCGCCTTGTCCAACGCCGCCTTCACATCCGCCGGCCATGTCGCCACATCAGGCCACGCCTGCGGCTGGCCATTGTCGCCGCGGCGGGCGAAGTACAGCTTGTGCTGGGCCGGGTCGACCGCCATGAAGCCGTCATTGCCGCCGCAGTCATGCGGCACGCAGCCGCTGGCGTAGAAGGCGCCCGAAGCGGCCTTTTCGGTACCGCCGCCGACCAGCAGGCTCGTCGCCATGTCGGGCATGTCCTTGCCGAGCAGCTTTTCGGCTTCCTTGTAGACGGCCTCGTTGTGGAAGGCGTCGATGATGTTCTGGTACTTTTCCGGATCGATGTCTTTCCAGTCCGTGCCGGGTTCCGGCATGTAGGTCAGATTGCCCGAAATCGTCAGCCCATCGGTCGGCGACCATTGCAAAGCCGGCTTCTCATCCCCCGGCAACAGATAGGGCACGAAATAGATGGCGTTGTCGGACACGGCCGAGGGCGGCGCGCCGCACTGGTCCTGCTCGACCGTGGTGCTCTGGATGGTGCCGCCTTCCGGTTTCCAGACGATCACCGTCGCAGGCCCGCATTGGTTGCCGCCGTCGCCCACATCGAACAGCGCCACCTTGACGCCGCCGACCTCGACTATTTTGTCGAAGAAGACGTCATAGTTGGTGGCCAGCTGCTTGCCGTCATAGGCAAGCACCTTCTCACCGTCCTGTTCCGGTTGGGTGATGGTCAGCGTGCCGCCCTCGAAGGGGACGGGCGCCTGCTTGTCGTCATCGGCAGCGTCGGCGGCGTTCGTCCCCTGATCGGCGGACGGCTGGTCCGTCGCCGGGGCCGGCTGGGTGGCGGGTGCCTGTGTCTGCGCAAACGCGCTCACGGTTTGCCCTAGCAACAAGGCCAGCCCGCAAACGCCGGCAAGAAGCAAACGTGTCATGACTGTCCCTCCACTCAATCGCAACGAACCCGGCGCAACGAAGGCCTGAGAGCGGCCGGGCCTCCGCCTGGAGTGTGTACCGCTCAGGCCCAGGGGCGCTGTTCGGCGTTGCGCTTCTCGAACGACGCGATGGCGCCAGCCTTCTCCATGGTCAGGCCGATGTCGTCGAGCCCGTTCAAGAGGCAGTGCCGCTTGAAATCGTCGAGGTCGAAGGTGACGACACCGCCGTCGGGACCACGGATTTCCTTGGCTTCGAGGTCGACCGACACTGTGGCATTGGAGCCGCGCGAGGCGTCGTCCATCAGCTTCTCGAGATCCTCGGGGCTGACGGTGATCGGCAGGATGCCGTTCTTGAAGCAGTTGTTGTAGAAAATGTCGGCGAACGAGGTCGAGATGACGCAGCGAATGCCGAAGTCGAGCAGCGCCCACGGTGCGTGCTCGCGGCTGGAACCGCAGCCGAAATTGTCGCCGGCAACCAGGATCTGCGCCTTGCGGTAGGCCGGCTTGTTGAGCACGAAATCCGGATTTTCCGAGCCGTCATCCTTGTAACGCATTTCGGCGAAAAGACCGGTGCCGAGCCCGGTGCGCTTGATCGTCTTGAGGTAATCCTTCGGGATGATCATGTCGGTGTCGACATTGACGATCGGCATCGGAGCGGCGACGCCGGTGAGCTTGGTGAACTTTTCCATGGCTTTTGCCCGTGTTTTCGTTGCGGGGGGATTGCTGAGGCACGGTTTACACAAAGCCGGCAGCAAATAAAAGGCAACTGTTCGTGCACGGTGGCACAAGCCAGCCCGATGGTGCAGTCTGGCGGCCATGGCAGAAAACGCACACGTCCTCTATGACAGCGAACCCACGCTCGACATCGCCGAATTCCGGCGCGTGCTGGTCGAATCCGGCCTCGGCGAGACACGGCCGGTCGATGATGAAGCACGGCTGCGGGCGATGCTGTCGGGCGCCAATCTGGTGCTGACCGCGCGTCTCGACGTCGAAGGCAAGCCGCTGGTCGGCGTGATCAGAGGCATCACCGACTTCTCCTGGGTCTGCTACATCTCCGAACTCGCCGTTTCCCGATCGGCACAGGGGCTCGGCATCGGCAAGGGCCTGATGGACGAGGCGCGCCGGCAGCTTGGACCGTCGGTCGCCATCAGCCTGATCTCCATGCCCGACGCCGTCGGCTTCTACGAACGTATCGGCATGAAGCGCATGGCCGACGCCTTCTGGTTCGACCGCAAGGGCTGAGGTCGGCGCAGGCCTTTGACGTTGGAGGCGCACACCCCTCTCTGCCCTGCCAACGCTCAAATCACGTTCAATTCCCGGAACGCCCGCCCTTCCGCGACTCGACCATACCCGAACGCCGAACAATCCACCGTGCGA
>NZ_RZOM01000934.1:0-2464 GCF_003999175.1 Mesorhizobium sp. M7A.F.Ca.ET.027.03.2.1
GTGTCGATGCGGTGCGGCGGCGGCTCACCAGCGAGGCCGGTCGCGAGCATCTCAAGCTGATTGCGCAGGAGGCGGAGGCACGCATGACCGAGGAAGACCTGCCCGACGATCGGCTGCGGCTGATGTTCGCTTGCGCCCATCCGGCGATCGAATCGAGCGTACGTTCGCCGCTCATTCTGCAGACGGTGCTGGGGTTCGACGCCGCGACGATCGCCTCCGCCTTCCTGGTCTCCCCCGCAACCATGGGCCAGCGCCTGGTGCGGGCCAAGAGCCGCATCCGTGAAACCGGCATTCCGTTCCGCGTGCCGGAGCGGGCCGAACTCGGCGAAAGGCTGGACGCGGTGCTGGAGGCGATCTATGCCGCCTTCGCCGAAGGCTGGTCCGATCCGGCCGGCACCGAAACGCGGCGCCGCAACCTGGCGACCGAAGGCATCTGGCTCGGCCGGTTGGTGGCCTCGCTGATGCCGGAGGAACCGGAGGCACTGGGCCTGTTGTCGCTGATGCTGTTTGCCGAGTCTCGCCGCGCCGCACGGCGCAGCGCCGAAGGCGACTTCGTGCCGTTGGCGGAGCAGGATTGCCTTCTATGGGACCGTGCCCTCATCGACGAGGCGGAAGCGCTGCTTTCCCACGCCGCGGCCAAGGGCGTCATCGGCCGCTACCAGCTTGAGGCGGCCGTGCAGTCCGCGCATGCGGCACGAAGGCTCACCGGCCGCACCGACTGGGTGGCGATCCAGGAACTCTACGACGCGCTGCTTTCGATCGCAGGATCGCCGGTGGTGGCGATAAACCGCGCGGTGGCGATCGCCGAGGCCGAGGGCGCAGTGGCCGGATTGGCGGCTCTTTACGTGCTGGGCGACGACAAGCGGCTTGACGAGTACCAGCCCTATTGGGCCGCACGCGCCGGTCTCCTGGCCAGGCTTGGTCAGGTACCGCAAGCCTGCGAAGCCTATGACCGGGCGATCGGCCTCGAGCGCGACCCGGCGGTGCGCCGGTTCCTGCAAGGAAAAAGAGCGGTGCTCAGAAATTGAGCTTCAGCCCGGCCACATCTCGTGCGAGGTGTTGAGCGTCTTCATCAGCGGATGGTCGCGCAGCCGCGCCCACAGGCGTTCGATGTTCGGCCATGCCGTCCGCGCGCTGTCGATGTCGGGATACCAGGCCACCAGCATGACCAGATAGATGTCGGCCAGCGACATCCGGTCACCGACCAGCCAGTCACGGCCTTCGAGCGCGGCATCGAGAACGGCAAAGCCGCGGTCCATCTCGGCCACGGCCGCCTGCTTGACCGCCTTGGTGCCTTCGGGATCGGCAGTGTAGCGGTATGCGTAGTAGAAACGCAGCACCGCCGAATAGAGCACAGACGACATAAAGGCCATCCAGCGCAGGAAATCCGCGCGGGCAGGCGCTTCTGCTCCCGGCGCCAAATTGGCGTTGGGGTGGCGCTCGGCAAGCACGATGCAGATCGCTGCGGATTCGGTCATCGAGCTTCCGTCGGGCAAGGTCAGCACCGGCACCTGGTTCAACGGACTGATGTCGAGGAAGGCGGGATCGGGCCGGTCGGTCTTCGGCACGTCGATCTGCTCAAATGGTACATTGGCCAGCGCCAGCGCTGCCTCGACCACGAAGCCGCCGCTGCCGGGACGGGTATAAAGCTTGTACATAAATTCTCCCCCGACCTGCGCAAAGCAGGCCGGGGGAGATATGAACCGGAAGCGGTGTCGCCCTCAAGCCGCCGATGGCGGCCACGGGCGTTTTTTCAGCGGGCCAGCTTGGTCACGAAGAAGCGTCGGATTACGATCCCAGCCCCTCGAACAGGATGGTCGACAGATAACGCTCGGCGAAGGACGGGATGACCACCACAAGGTTCTTGCCCTTGTTCTCCGGCCGCGAGCCGACGACGATGGCCGCCTGCAGGGCGGCGCCCGAAGAGATACCGACCGGCACGCCTTCGAGGCGGGCGACGAGGCGGGCATTGGCCACGGAATCCTCGTTCGACACTTTGACGATCTCGTCATAGATCGTCGTGTCGAGGATTTTGGGCGCAAAGCCGGCGCCGATGCCCTGGATCTTGTGCGGGCCGGGCTGGCCGCCCGACAGAACAGGCGAGGAGTCCGGCTCGACGGCGACGACATGCACGGAGGGCTTGCGCTTCTTCAGCACCTGGCCGACGCCGGTGATGGTGCCTCCGGTGCCGATACCGGCGACGAAGATATCGACCTCGCCATGCGTATCGTTCCAGATTTCCTCGGCCGTCGTCGTGCGGTGGATTTCTGGATTGGCCGGGTTCTCGAACTGCTGCGGGATGATCGCGTTGGGGATCGTCGCTGCCAGTTCGTCGGCCTTGGCGATGGCGCCCTTCATACCTTTCGGGCCTTCTGTCAGCACCAGCTCGGCGCCCAGCAGCGCCAGCATTTTCCGGCGCTCGATCGACATCGTTTCGGGCATCGTCAGGATCAGCTTGTAGCCC
>NZ_RZOM01000935.1:0-2461 GCF_003999175.1 Mesorhizobium sp. M7A.F.Ca.ET.027.03.2.1
GAACGGATATGTCCGTGCTTTGCGCCGGTGGGCGTGGCGAGCTCGACGACGCCGCCGCCGCGATGCTGGCGCAGGTGCTGGAGGTCCAGGGGGCGACCGTATCGAAAGCCGGCTTTGCCGACATGGAGCCGGCCAGCATTCGCCGCCTTGAGCTCGAGACCGTCGACACCGTCGTAGTCGGCTTCCTGAACCGGGATTCCGTCAAGCACGCCCGCTTTCTGGTTCGCCGGCTGAAGCGTGCCAAGGCCGCGCTTCGGGTGGGAATCGTGTTCTGGTCGGAGGCCGCTGCAGAGGACAAGGAGACGGCCGGCAAACTGGCCCGCGATATGAACGCGGATTTCGTGGCGCATGGCATGGTCGACGCCGTGCTGGGCGCGCTCTCAAACGAGCCGCCGGTCGCTCTCAAGCTCGTCGCCAAACGGCGCATGCGGCGACAGCGGGCCGCGTCCAAGAAGGTCACGGCGGCAGCGGCGGATTAGGCCCTGCCTTTGCCTTCTTCGGCAATGTCGGGGTCGACAAGCCAGGCACGAATTGCGGAAAATAGTTCACACCGATGTCGATTTCCGGGAGGCCCATTCGTCTTCACGATAGGGAGCCGAAGAATTCGCCCAATCAGGAACGATGCGATGACAATCACCATCACGGCATTTGAGCGATCGCCCGATCGCGGCAAGGGACTGGCGCGCGATACGCGCGTTCGCTGGGCGCTCGAAGAGGTAGGGCTGCCTTATGAGGTTCGGTTTGTTTCCTTCGCGCAGATGAAGGCGCCGGACCATCTGGCCCTCCATCCCTTCGGCCAGATCCCCACCTACGAGGAGGGTTCTCTCTCACTGTTCGAGACCGGCTCGATCATCCTTCACCTTGCCGAGCAGCACGCGGGCCTGCTGCCCGGCGATCGCGATCCCCGCGCGCGTGCGATCACGTGGATGTTTGCCGCACTTAACACAGTCGAGCCGCCGATCCTCGAATTAACGACGGCAAAGATATTCGAAGCTGACAAGCCCTGGAGCGAGGAGCGTTTGCCATTGGTGAAGGATCGTGTTCGCGCCTGTCTCGACAGGCTCTCGGCTCGCCTGGGCGCCGCCGAGTGGCTCGACGATGCATTCAGCGCGGGCGATCTGTTGATGGTATCGGTGCTGCTGCGACTAAGAATGTCGGGCATTTTGGACGAATATCAAAATCTTTCTGCATATGTAGCGCGCGGTGAAGCTCGGCCTGCTTACATCAGGGCTTTCGCTGCGCAATTTGCGGTCAACGCTCCACCAGCCAGCTGAAACATTGGCTGATAAAGCCGAGCCGACGGCAGATTTGACATCAGCAGCAGCCGAAGAGTTGAGCGAGGGCATTGCCCCTCAGAGCGAGACGGGCGGTGCCCCTACCGGTCGACCATCGCCATGCCCCGCTCGGTGTAGCGCGGGCCGGAGACTTTTCCCGGCGCAAGCGCTTCGTCGAGCGCGGCCATCTCGGCGGCATCGAGTTTGATTGTGGCGGCGGCGACGTTCTCTTCCAGGTATTTTCTGCGCTTGGTGCCGGGGATCGGCACGATGTCGATGCCAAAGCCGTCGCCCTTCGCCAGCAGCCAGGCCAACGCGACCTGGCCGGGCTTGACGCCGCGCGCAGCAGCGATGTCGCTCACCTTGGCGGCCGCCTCGACATTGGCGTCGTAGTTTTCGCCCTGGTAGCGCGGGTCGTTGCGGCGATAATCGCCGTCGGGATAGTCTTCCGCGCGCTTGACCTGGCCGGTGAGAAAACCTCGGCCGAGCGGCGAGAACGGCACCAGGCCGATGCCGAGTTCGCCAAGCAGCGGGATGATCTCCGGCTCCAGATTGCGCTCCCACAGCGAATACTCGCTCTGCACCGCCGACACCGGATACACGGCATGCGCCCGGCGGATGTTGGCCGCGCCGGCCTCCGACAGGCCGAAGAAGCGCACCTTGCCTTGCGCGACGAGTTCGCCGACGGCGCCCGCGACATCCTCCATCGGCACCGCCGGGTCGACGCGGTGCTGGTAGAGCAGGTCGATACGGTCGGTTCCGAGGCGGCCGAGCGAGGCTTCCACGACCTCACGAATGTGCTCGGGCCGGCTGTCGGTTCCAGCCTGCTTGCCGTTTTCGATGCGGAAGCCGAATTTGGTGGCGATCGTCACCTGGCCGCGCTTGCCCTTCAACGCCCGGCCGAGCAATGCCTCGTTGGTATACGGGCCATAGACCTCGGCGGTGTCGAGGAAGGTGCAGCCGAGTTCGATGGCGCGGTGCAGCGTGGCGATGGACTCGGCCTCGTCGGCCGGCCCGTAGGACTGGCTCATGCCCATGCAGCCGAGGCCGATGGCCGAGACCTGCAGCCCCTGGCTGCCGAGCTTGCGTGTTTTCAGGGTCATGGCAGGCGTTCTCCGGGAAGGGTCCAGGAATTATAGCAGCCGATCGCTCAATTCCCACAGGGTGTTCGGCCGCATGCCGATGGC
>NZ_RZOM01000936.1:0-2452 GCF_003999175.1 Mesorhizobium sp. M7A.F.Ca.ET.027.03.2.1
CACCGAGACTGAAGAACTCCTTCTGACGCAGCGGCGGTGCGGTCAGGATTGGGAAGACGAGATCGTCGGCGATGAAGACGTCCTCGGCCGCATAGTCGATGCTGCCGGTGCCGCCGAGGCCCAGAACGTCCCAATTGCCGAGCTGCTTGTGCTGAGAGATCGGGGCATGGGCGCACATGATGATCAAGTTGCCCTTCTCGTCCTTGGCGGGCTTGCCGGTGCCGTCGTCGACGAAGGCGGCACTGTGGCTGTAGGTGGCGTGGCTGAAGCCGCTGCCATAGCTCCACTTGCCATTCAGCCGGTAGCCGCCATCGACTTTCTTCAGCATACCGAGCGGCGCGCCCTGCCCCCAGAACCGGTTTTCGGTGCCCGGCGCGAACAACCGCTCGACCGCGCTGTCCGGCAGAAAGGCTGCCGACATCGCACCGATGCAGCAATGCACCATGGAAACCCAACCAGCCGCCCCAGAGTGCCAGGTGATCGCCGCCAGCAGTTCGAGACCCTGGGTGGGTCGCAGCTGCGCACCGCCGAGGCTCTCCGCGGCGAAGATATGCGACATGCGTAGCGGCTTCAGCAGCTCGAACGTGGCCGCAGTCAGTTCGCCATTCTCCTCATCGGCGGTAGCGTTGGCTTCCAGGGCCGGCCCGATCTCCGTGATCTTGCTGAGCAAGTCGCGATAGTCGGTGGTCGTCCCCCATGAGCCGTGCTTGATGGGTTTGTTCATTGTCTTCTCCTCCTTTTCAATGCGGTCAGCCGGCGAGGAAATCGCCGATCTTCCTGAGTGTTTCGGGGTTCTCCTGCATGACGAAATGGCCGGCATCCTCGACCAGGATCAGGCGTGCGTCGGGCAGGGCTTCGACGAAGAGCGGCGCCTGGCCAGCCGGCAGCAGACGGTCCCTGGTGCCCCAAACGACCAGCGTCGGATTGGCGATACGCGCCAGAAAGCGCCGCAGGTTCGGATGGCCCATGCCGAACGGCGCCAGCAGCCGGCCGAGCGTGTCGCCTTCGCGGACGCGGTCGGCGCCGAAGGCCTCGGCAAAGGCGGGGTCCGAGCCGTCCGGGAAATAGCGCAGCGCCACCGGGACGTCATGCGCCAGATAGGCCGGCAGCTCCTGCGGCGCGACCGCGCCCAGATCGGTGGCCGGATGCGCGGGGTCGTTGAGCCCGGCGGGAGCGATCAGCACCACCTTGTCGAAACGCTCGCGCGCAAGGCCGGCGAGTTCGGTCGCCATCCAGCCGCCCATGGAAAAGCCGATGAGATGAGGCTTCTCCGGCAGGTTCAGAACATCGAGCAGGTTCAGGTAGTGCAGAACCATGTCGGACATCGCAGCGACATGCGGCGCCGGGCCAGAAAAGCCGAAGCCCGGATGGCTCGGGCAGAGCACGCGGAAGCGGTCGGCGAGGCCCTCCGCGAAGCCGAAGCCTTCAAGCGTCGAGGCGCCGTGCAGGAACAGCACGGGCTTGCCTCTACCGATGGCCTTCACCACCGTTTCCGTGCCGCCGATATCGTATTCGAGCGTTTCGAATTGAACGGCCATTTTCACTCTCCTCAAACAGGTGCGGCCTCAAACAAGGTCCGGCTGGATCAGCACTTTGCATTGCGTGGTGCGGCGGCGAAGGCTCTCGAATATCTGCGGAACTGGCGAGAGATCGATCCGGTCGGTGACCAGAGCTTGCGGTGCGAAAGGTCCGCCGCGCAGCGCATCGAGGGCGACGCCGAATTCGTTGCGCTGATGGAAGAAGACCGAGAACAGCAGGTTCACTTCCTTGGTCAGCGCAATGAACGGATCCCATTCGTCGCCGCCGATACACAAGCCGACGCCAACCACCGTGCCCTGCAGCCGCACCGCTTCGACCGCCGCGCCGATGAGGCCGCGCTTGCCGACGCATTCGAAGACAATGTCTGGCGCTCCTCCGCAGAGATCGGCGAGGTTCTCGGTCAGCTTTTCGCCGGAAAGCGCGAAGCCGGTCGCGCCGAGAGCAAGCGCACGCTCGCGCTGATGGCCATGGATGACGGCCACCACGACACGCGACGCCCCCATCCGCCGCGCCCAGAAGGCGACGAGCAGCCCGATCGGCCCAGCGCCCAGGATGGCAACCCGATCCCCCGGCTTCATGCCCGAGCGGACGATGCAATGCAGAGCGACTGACAGCGGCTCGGCCAACGCACCATCCTCGAGCGCCACATCGCCGGGCAGGATATGACACTGGCGTGCGGCCACGGTCGCGTATTGCGCATAGCCGCCGCCGATCAGCTCCATCTCGCGACAGCGCGCCGGATCGCCGCGCTCGCAGGCCTCGCAGTGTCCGCAACCGCGCATAGGCGCGACGGCGACACGGTCACCGATCCGAAGGCCTGTTGCCTCCGATCCGACCGCGACGATGTCCCCAGAGAATTCATGGCCGAGCACGAAGCCTGCCTCGATGCCGAAAGGCACGGGGTCCTCGGTGA
>NZ_RZOM01000937.1:0-2451 GCF_003999175.1 Mesorhizobium sp. M7A.F.Ca.ET.027.03.2.1
AGATTGCGACAGACGCTGTACCGGGCCACGCTGGTCGCGCAGTTCCCAGTTGCGATTGTCGATGGTGGCGACGGTGCCGGTGCGCATGATGCGCTTCAGGTCGTAGCCGGAAAGGCCGGTGACTTCGGCGACGGCTTCCTGCAACGCCACCTGGATCTCGGCCAGCGGCGGGATCGGCACCCAGACCGGAAGATCGTCGTCCAACACATGGTCCTCGCGCACATAGGCATGCGCCAGCACATAGTCGCCCAGCGCCTGGGTGTTGCGCAGGCCGGCGCAGTGGCCGAGCATCACCCAGGCATGCGGCCTCAGCACCGCGATATGGTCGGTGATGGTCTTGGCGTTGGAGGGCCCGACGCCGATATTGACCATGGTGATGCCGCCATGTCCCGATTTCTTCAGGTGATAGGCCGGCATCTGCGGCAGGCGCGGCGGTGCAACGCCTTCGCTAGGCGCGCTTTGCCCGCTCTTGGTGATGACATTACCCGGCTCGACGAACTCCGTGTATCCGCCGCCGCCATTGGCCATCAGGTCGCGGGCGCGGGCGACGAACTCGTCGATGTAGAACTGATAATTGGTGAACAGCACGAAGTTCTGGAACTGCTGCGGCGTGGTTGCCGTATAGTGCGACAGCCGGTGCAGCGAATAATCGATGCGCTGCGCCGTGAAGGGCGCCAGAGGCCTCGGCTCGCCGAAGGCGACTTCGAAGGTGCCGTTGGCGATCTGGTCGTCGGTGCCATCGAGATCCGGCACGTCGAACAGGTCGCGGATCGGCCGCTTGATGCGCTCTGCCGTCGCGCCGTCGACATGGGTGCCTTCAAGGAAGGCGAAATGCAGCGGGATGGGTGTGGTCGATTCCGACACCGTGACCGCAACCCCATGATTGCGCATGATCAGGCGCAACTGCTCGACGAGGTAGCTTTCGAACAGGCCCGGCTGGGTGATGGTGGTGGAAAAATGCCCGGGCGTCGGCATATGGCCATAGGCCTGGCGCGAGTCGATCTGGGTGAACGAGTTGGTGGTGACACCGATCTCCGGATAAAAGGCCCGGTAGCGCTTGCCATTGTCGCCGCCTGCTGCCGCCAGCTCTGCGAACGAGTCGCGCAGGAATTTGGTGTTGCGGTCGTAAAGCGCCTGCAGTGCCTTGACGGCTTTCTCGGCGCTATCAAAGCTTTGCCGGCCAAAAGGCTCCGGCATGACGACAGATTCGATGGCTTGTGGGTAGATTCGCTTTTCCATGGCTCAATATAGAGACTTGGATCGGCACTTGGGAGGGGTGTCGCGACCGAAGGCGGCCAACGCGCCGTTTTTCTTCAACCGCGCTGCAGGCTGACCAGGAGCACAAAGCCGACGCCGGACTTCTTCAGGGCTGGTGCGTCGATCGTCGAGCCGGCATCTGAGCGCATCATCGGCACGGCCAGAACCGGAGCGGCCAGAACCGCCAGGATAAGCGCCGCCCGCGGCAGAAGCCGAAGGGTCTTGAGAGCGTTGGCGGCGATGCGGTTCATGGTGTTTCAGCTTTTCTTTTCGAGGTCTTGGTTCTTTGTTCAGTTGCGAAGATGGGTGGGGCAGGCGAGGCGGCAGGTTCTGGAACTGGCTTCGTCCCAGGCGCGGGCCGGACGGCCCGCTTCGGCGACGAGGATGGCGAAGAACATTCCAAACAGGCTCACCAGCAGGCAGACGATGGTGAAGCGGCGAGCAAGCATCGGGTCGGTCTCCTTCAACACGCCGGAGAATGCCCTGATGCAACTGAACCGGCTCTGATGCCGGCGTTCATCTGCCGTTCAAGATGATTGACGGGGTTTCGACGGCGCCGGCGTCGGTTTGGATAGCCGCCGGCGGATATCGAGCATCACCGGTGCAGGATGTGTCGACAAAACGAAAACGGGGCCCGCTGGGGCCCCGTCCTCATGTCGTAAGGGTGGTCGATCAGAGCTTGTGCCAGGTCTGGCTCTTGCAGATCAATCCGCCGAGCACGCAGCCGCTCATCTTGAGAGAGCTGCCCGACAATGTCGCCTTGCCCGAATAGGTCTTGTCGTTTGCCGGATCGGTGATGTTGCCGGCATATTTGTTGTCGCCTGTCGCCTTGAGCGAGCCGATGGTCTTGCCGGCATATTTCCCGGACTTGAGCGTGATGGAAAACGAGCTGCCGGCGGCGATGGCCGCGGTTTCGCCGGCCTGCGTCTTCCAATTGCCTTCGATCGGATCGGCCCATGCCGCACTCGCCACGATCAATGTGGCCGCAAGGGCCAGGCTCAGTTTTCGAAACATGTCTTCCTCCCTGTGGATGTCCGGCCGGATGCTCCGCCTCGCCGGTCTGCCGCTTACGCAAACGTAAGCTAATCCAGCTCCCGGCAAAACAAAAGCGGTGCCGTAGCGGAAGACTTTGGGATTTTGCAGCCGCCTGAAAGCGCCTCCTCGACGATGAAATGAAACGATCGGCGCATCGCC
>NZ_RZOM01000938.1:0-2450 GCF_003999175.1 Mesorhizobium sp. M7A.F.Ca.ET.027.03.2.1
ACCTACTATGACGGCCAGGGTTTCATGATCAACGCCAAGAAGCTGCCGGGCGTCAATTCGGCCCTGCAGCTTTCGGGCGCGGCCGTCTGCGTGCAGAGCGGCACCACCACCGAGCTGAACCTCGCCGACTACTTCAAGGCCAACAAGATGGAGTACAATCCCGTCGTCTTCGAGAAGCTGGAAGAGGTCAACGCCGCCTATGATGCCGGCCGCTGCGATGTCTACACCACCGATCAGTCGGGCCTCTACGGCATCCGCCTGACGCTGGGAGCGCCGGCCGACCACGTCGTGCTGCCCGAGATCATCTCCAAGGAGCCGCTCGGACCGGCCGTTCGCCAGGGCGACGACCAGTGGTATCACATCGTCAAGTGGACCTATTTCGCGCTGCTGCAGGCTGAAGAGCTCGGCATCACCAAGGCCAATGTCGATGAGATGAAGAACTCGGCCAGTCCCGAGATCAAGCGCGTGCTCGGCCAGGAAGCCGATACCAAGATCGGCACCGATCTCGGCGTCTCCAATGACTGGGTGGTCAACATCGTCAAGGCCGTCGGCAATTATGGCGAAATGTTCGAGCGCAATGTCGGCTCGGGCAGCCCGCTGAAGATCGCGCGCGGCATCAACGCGCTGTGGACCAAGGGCGGCCTGCAATACGCGCCGCCGATCCGCTGATCGAAATGTGATCCGGGAGGCAGATCATCTGCCTCCCGGTTTCTCTTTCCAGGGGACGGTCGAATGGCATCGCAGGACGTACTTCGCGAGGAGCCCAGCCGCGGCTCCTTCATCAACGATCCGAAAATCCGGGGCATATTCTTCCAGGTGCTGGTCGTCGTGCTGCTGGTGGCGGGCGTCTGGTGGATTGCCCACAACGTCATCGACAACCTGACGCGGCTGCGCATCGCTTCAGGCTTCGGCTTCCTCAAGGGCCGCGCCGGCTTCGACATCAGCGAGAGCGCGATCGCCTATTCGTCGGATTCGACCTATGGCCGCGCCATTCTGGTCGGCCTCATCAATACCTTGATCGTCGCCATCGTCGGCATCATCACCGCGACAATCATCGGCTTCGTCATCGGCATCGGCCGGCTCTCGCAGAACTGGCTGATCAGGAAGATCTGCACGGTCTATGTCGAGGTTTTCCGCAACATCCCGCCGCTGCTGGTCATCTTCTTCTGGTATTCCGGCGTGCTGGCCGTGCTGCCGGCACCACGCGACAGCTACAACCTGCCGTTCGGCTCCTTCCTCAACCAGCGCGGTTTCTATTTTCCACGCGCCGTGTGGGGCGACGGCTCATGGCTGATCTTCGTCGCCCTGCTTGTCGGCATCGCCATGGCGTGGTTCGTCGCGCGCAAGGCGCGGCAACGGCAGATGGCGACCGGCCAGCAATTTCCAGTGTTTTGGACGTCCGCGGCGCTGATCGTCGGGCTGCCGCTGCTCGCCTATGCGCTGAGCGGCTTTCCCCTGAGCTTCGACTACCCGAAGCAGTCGACTTTCAACCTGACCGGCGGCTTCCAGGTCCGGCCGGAGTTCCTGTCGCTTTATCTGGCGCTGTCCTGCTATACCGCCGCCTTCATCGCCGAGATCGTGCGCGCCGGCATCAGGGGTGTCAGCGCGGGCCAGACGGAAGCTGCCGGTGCGTTGGGCTTGCGGTCCGGATCGATCCTGCGGCTGGTCGTCGTGCCGCAGGCCATGCGCATCGTCATTCCGCCGCTGACCAGCCAGTATCTCAACCTGACCAAGAACTCGTCGCTGGCCATCGCCATCGGCTATCCGGACCTGACGGCGACCGCCGGGACGGTGCTGAACCAGACCGGCCAGGCCGTCGAAGGCGTGGTGATCATGATGGTGATCTACCTCGCCATCAGCCTCCTGACCTCGCTGGTGATGAACTGGTTCAACGCCAAGATGGCGCTGGTGGAGAGGTGAGGTAAGGACATGCAAGAACATGATATGTCCTGGGTGCGCACCGAAATGGTGCTGGCGCAGCCGGCGCCCGCCAGCGTCACCGGCCTCGGCGCTTGGGTGCGCAAGAACCTGATCGCTTCTGCCGGCGACACCATCTTGACGATCGTCGGCATCGCCCTGGTGGCGATGATCCTGCCGCAAATCATCAATTGGGCGTTCATCAACGCCGTGTGGACGGGACCGGACCGGACCGTATGCGCCACGGTGGCGCAAGGCGGCATCCAGCCGGATGGCTGGACCGGCGCCTGCTGGGCTTTCGTCAATGCCAAATTCGGCCAGTTCATGCTCGGGCGCTATCCCATCGAGGAGCGCTGGCGGCCGATCCTGGTCGCTATCCTGTTCGTGGCGCTGCTGGTGCCGATGCTGATCCCGAAGGTGCCGCGCAAAGGGCTGAATGCGGTTCTGCTGTTCTTCGTGCTGCCGATCGTCGCCTTCGTCCTGCTGGTCGGCGGCATGTTCGGCCTGCCGCATGTCGAGACCTCGCTTTGGGG
>NZ_RZOM01000939.1:0-2442 GCF_003999175.1 Mesorhizobium sp. M7A.F.Ca.ET.027.03.2.1
CCGCCGAAGCGACCTATCAAGCGATCGAAAACTGGGCGGCGGCGGGCGCATCTTGCCCGGTGGCGCAATGATCTTGCAACTTTCAGACTATATTGCGGTGCAACTTTGATGTAGAAGCGCGCTTCGCCGATCACGGCAAATTGAACACGGCCCGGCGCGCACCCATATCGGCGACGCGCCCGCGTTATGAGGACGCTGGCCGAACCCGCAGTGGAAAAAACGACGATGAGAATCAGGTTTCACAAGCTTGCAGCCGTTGTTGTGCTCATTGGTTTCGCGGCGTGGATGGCGACAGGCGAGTTTTCGTCAGTCGGCAGCGTAGCCGCCAACAAAGCCAAGGCAGCCGAAGCCGAACAGGCCAAGGCGCCCGATGCAGCGAAGCCGAAGCCGGCGGAAGCCGAGCCGAAGGCACCGCTGCGCACGGTCGCTGTGGTGACGCCGCCACGCAAGACCTATGCACGCGCCATCCGCATTTCCGGGCTGACCGAAGCCGACAAGCGGGCGGTGCTGGCGACGCGCGTCGCCGGTGTCATCGACAAGCTGCCTGTCAAGCAAGGCGATCACGTCAAGACGGGGGATCTGGTGCTGATGCTTGCGGCGGAAGAAAAGATCTCGATGGTCGACAACGCCAAGCAATTGGTGGTGCAGCGCCAGGCCGAGATGGACGCAGCCTTGCGGCTGATGAAATCAGGCAATCTGCCGAAGCTGCAGCTCGACACCGCGCGCTCGAACCTGACCTCGGCGCAGTCGCAACTGGAAACGGCACAGGCCGAACTCGACCGCAACGAGGTGAAGGCGCCTTTCGACGGCGTTATCGACCGGGTGCCGGTGGAACTTGGCAGCTCCATCATGCAAGGCGGCGAGGTGGCGACCATCCTCAAGCTCGATCCGGTGATTGCTCGCGGCGAAGTCAGCGAGCGCGATCTCGGCTACCTCAAGCTCGGCGACAAGGCCACCATACGGCTGGTCAGCGGCCAGACCGTCCAAGGCACCGTGCGCTACATCAGCCGCGACGCCTCGTCGGCGACCCGCACCTTCCGCGTCGAGGTTGCCGTCCCCAATGCCGACGGCTCCGTGCCGGCCGGCATGACGGCGGAAATCGCGCTCAACGCACAGCCGACCGACGCGGTGCTGCTGCCGCGCTCGGTTGTGACGCTCGGCGACAAGGGCGACCTCGGCATCCGTGCCGTGAGCAAGGACAACAAGGTGGCGTTCTTCCCCATCGACCTCGTCGACGACACGCCGACAGGCCTCGTCCTCGGCGGCATACCGGCCGACGCCCGCATCATCGTCGCCGGCCAGGAACTGGTGAAGGAAGGCGATCTGGTCAATCCGGTCGAGGCCGACCAAGCGATCATCAAGAAGCTGCTCGGCGAAGCGACGGCCGGCACGCAGTAGCAAGAGATCGCGACGGACTAGCCCTGGGCGGGGACAATCGGCTGCGACGCAGCTCGTGAAAATTCAAGAACAGGCGTTAGCCATGGATATCGTCAGACTCGCAATCAACAATGCCCGCCTGACCATTTCGGTCCTCGTCTTCCTTCTGCTGGCGGGCTGGGTCGCCTATCAGGCGACGCCAAAGGAAGCGGAGCCCGACGTTCCGATTCCGATGATGTATGTCAGCCTGATCTACCAGGGCATTTCGCCCGAGGATTCGGAGCGGCTTCTGCTGCGGCCGATGGAAAGCAAGCTGAAAAGCCTGAAGGGCCTCAAGGAGATGCGTTCGGCCGCCTTCCAGGGCGGCGGCTACGTGCTGGTCGAATTCCAGCCGCAGACCAATCTGGCCACCGCGCTGCAGGACACGCGCAGCAAGGTGCAGGACGCCAAGGCCGACCTGCCGCAGGCGGCGGAAGAACCCGTCGTCACCGAAGTCAACATTTCCGAATTTCCCGTGCTAGTCGTCACGCTCTCGGGAAATCTGCCCGAACGCGTGCTGACCGCCGCCGCGCGTGAACTGCGCGACCGCATCGAGGAGGTTCCCGGTGTTCTCGAGGGCTCGCTGCAGGGTGCGCGCGACGATCTCGTCGAGGTCGTCATCGATCCGATGAAGCTGTCTTCCTATGGGCTGCAACTCGATCAACTGATCGGTGCGGTCGGCAACTCCAACAGCCTGGTCGCCGCCGGCAATATCGAAGGCTCGGAGGGCAAATACGCCGTCAAGGTACCGTCGCTGATCGAAACGCCGGAGGATGTCGCCGCACTGCCGGTGGTCGCCGGCCCCAATGCCGTGGTGCAGGCCAAGGACATCGCGACGATCCGTTCGACCTTCAAGGATGCCGAGACGGTGACCCGTCTCAACGGCAAGCCGGCCATCGCCATCGAAGTCAAGAAGCGCATCGGCTCCAACCTGATCGACACCATCGCCAAGGTGCGAACGGTGTCCGACGAGTTCGTCAAGTCGATGCCGGAGGGCATGAACGTCACCTACACGCAGGACAAGTC
>NZ_RZOM01000093.1:0-9944 GCF_003999175.1 Mesorhizobium sp. M7A.F.Ca.ET.027.03.2.1
GTCTAAGAGCGTGTCTCTCGCCCCTAAAAAATATCCGCTTTAAAATCGTATAGGATATAGGATTGCATCGACGGAACCATCGTGTTAGCAGTCCTCACTGTCAAGAGGCAAAATATGCAGACCGCAAACTTACCCGACCCAAGCGACGCCACCATTGGAGCTGGTCGCATCCAGCGCGCCAACAGTCTCGTCGAAGATGTCTATGAAGCCATCTTCGCGCAGTTGATGGCGCTGAAGATCCCACCAGGCTCACGCATTACAGTCGACAGCCTGGTCAAGGAATTCAACGTCTCGCACACGCCGATCCGCGAAGCCCTTGGCCGGCTCGAAGGCGAAGGCCTCGTGCTCAAGACGCATTTGATCGGTTATCGTGCCGCACCCCAGATCACCCGGCGCCGTTTCGACGAATTGTACGAAATGCGTCTGCTGCTCGAACCGCATGGCGCCGCGAAGGCCGCCGCAATGATGGACGAGGCCAAGTTCAATGTGTTGCTCGAAGCCGCCGGCGTGATGTCACGCCGCGAAGGCAAGGATGATCGCGTACGCTATTCGAACTTCGCCAGGCAGGATGCGATCTTCCACGACAAGATCTTGGAGTTTTCTCAAAACGAACTCATCCGCGAGACGTTGAGCCACCAGCACACGCACTTCCACATCTTCCGCCTGATGTTTCATGCACGTGTGACCGAAGAGGCACTTGACGAACACGAGGCGATTCTTGCCGCGTTCGGCTCTGCCGATCCCGATGCCGCCGCAAAGGCGATGCGCATCCATATAGAGCACTCGCGCGATCGCCTGCTCCCGGCATTCGATTGAGGTCGGAACGGATGTCCATTGCCGCGAATATCGCCGGGGAGGGCGGGAGCACGTTGTCCAGCAATGCGCATGGTTCGCTCGAACCGGTGCTGCGCGCCCAGCAATTGTCCAAGCAATACGGCCCGGTGACGGTGTTGTCGGACGTCACCCTAGACGTCCTCCCCGGTGAGATCCACGCCATCATTGGCGAGAACGGTGCCGGCAAGTCGACGTTGATGCGGCTGTTGTCCGGCTATGTCGAGCCAAGCCACGGCACATTGTCGATGAACGGACACGCGGTGAAATTTGCCAAGCCCAGCCAGGCACAGGATGCCGGTATCGCTTTGGTTCACCAGGAGATCCTGCTCGCCGAGGGGCTCACGGTCACCGACAATCTGTTTCTCGGGCGAGAGCTTTCGCGTGGCCTGGTCGTGGATGACCGCACCATGCGCCGGCTGGCAGCCGAGAAACTGGAGCAGATCGGTTGCGTGGTCTCGCCGAGGGCACTGGTGCGCGACGTCTCGCTGGCAGACCGGCAGATGGTGCAGATCGCTCGTGCTCTGCTTGACGACTATAAATTGGTTATCTTCGACGAGCCGACCGCCGTTCTGACCGGTGGCGAGGTCGAGCGCCTGCTGGAGATCGTCCTGCGACTGAAGGCTCACGGCACCGCCGTGCTGTATATCAGCCACCGGTTGGACGAGGTGCAACGGGTGGCCGACAAGGTGACCGTTCTGCGCGACGGCAAGATGGTCGGCACCTATCCCGGCAAGACGCTGAGCCAGATGGATATGGCGCGGCTGATGGTCGGTCGCGAACTGACCGCACTCTATCCTGAAAGGACCGCAGCGCCTTCGGATGTACCGATGCTGAGCGTGAGGAACGCCTCCGTTCCCGGCTATGCGGAGGACGTGTCGTTCACGGTCCACAAAGGCGAGATCCTCGGGTTCGCCGGCATGGTCGGCGCAGGCCGAACCGAACTCTTCGAAGGCATTATCGGCCTGCGCCCGTCGGCCGCCAAGGTCGAACTTGAGGGCAAGTCGATCCATTTCCAATCGCCGCGCGCGGCGATCGACGCCGGCGTCGGTTACCTGACCGAGGATCGCAAGGGCAAGGGACTGCTGCTGCAGGAGCACCTGGCGCCTAACCTGACGCTGTCGGCGCTCGGTGTGTTCCATCCCGGCCTCTCGATGGGTCGGCGCAGTGAAGCGAAGGCCCTGGAACAGGCCGTGGAGGCATATGACATCAGGCTGAAGAGCCTCGGCGCCAAAGCGGGCCAGCTTTCCGGGGGCAATCAGCAGAAGCTGCTGCTGGCGAAGGTGCTGCTGACCGATCCTTCGGTGGTCATTATCGACGAGCCCACGCGTGGCATCGACATCGCCAACAAGGCGCAGATCTATGCCTTCATCCAGGAGCTTGTGGCGAAGGGCAAGGCCTGCATCGTCATCTCTTCGGAGATGCAGGAATTGATCGGCATCTGCGACCGCATCCTGGTGATGCGCGAAGGCCGCATCACCGGCGAGGTCAGCGGCGCCGAAATGACCGAAAGCAACGTGGCGGTACTGGCGACCAGTGGCCCCAAGCCAGGGCCAAAAGCCAAGGGAGGCACAGAATGGCTGTCATGACCGAATCCGCACCCAGGCGTCGCGCCCTGGATCTCAATGTCAGTTGGACCGACATCGGACCCTTCCTTGCGCTGGCGGCCCTCCTGGTCGTGGGTTACCTCATCAACCACGATTTCCTGTCCGCCACCAACCTCGCCAACGTCATCACTCGCAGCGCCTTCATCGCCATTATCGCGGTCGGCGCGACATTTGTGATCTCGTCCGGCGGGCTCGATCTTTCCGTCGGCTCGATGGCCGCCTTCATCACCGGCATCACCATCATGTTCATGAACACGGTGGCGCCGCATGCCGGTATCTGGGCTATTCCCGCCGGCATGGCGGTGGCGATCCTCGTCGGCCTGCTGTGCGGGCTTGCCAACGGCCTCATCGTCACGGTCGGCAGGATCGAACCGTTTATCGCCACGCTGGGCACGATGGGGATTTTCCGGGCGCTGATAACCTATCTGACCGACGGCGGCACGATACCGATCGACCGATCGCTGCGCGAGGCCTACCGGCCTGTCTATTTCGGCACGGTTGCCGGCATCCCGGTTCCAATCCTCATATCCATCGCCGTCGCCGCGGTCGCATCCTTCATCCTGTACAAGATGAAATACGGCCGCAAATGCGCGGCGGTCGGCGCCAATGAGGATGTCGCCCGTTATTCCGGCATCTCGGTGATCAGGACACGGACCGTCGCCTATATCGTCCAGGGTGTCTGCGTGGCCATTGCCGCGATCTGCTACGTGCCGCGCCTGGGCGCCGCAACGCCGACGACCGGACAGCTTTGGGAACTGCAGGTCATCACCGCAGTGGTGATTGGCGGCACCGCGCTGCGCGGCGGCAAGGGCCATGTGTGGGGAACAGTCGCCGGCGCAGTCATCCTGGAGCTCATCGCCAACCTCATGGTGCTGTCGGACTTCGTCTCCGAATACCTCGTCGCCGCTGTTCAGGGCGTCATCATCATCATCGCCATGCTCATCCAGCGGTTTTCGAATTCGAAATAGCGCCGCGTCCGGACCACGCGGATCAACGTTCTTGTAGGTCCAAGGGAGAAGACAATGTTCAGTAGAAAATGGATTGCGGCGGCGACACTTGGCGCGCTGCTGCTGGCCGGCCAGGCCATGGCGCAAGACAAGAAGGTCATCGCGGTGTCGATACCGGCAGCCGACCACGGTTGGACGGCGGGCATCGTCTATCACGCACAAGCGGCGGCCAAGGAAATCAATGCCGCGTTCCCGAACGTCGAAGTGGTCGTGAAGACGTCGCCGTCGGCGGCGGAGCAGGTCAGCGCGCTTGAGGACCTGTCGGCCAGCCGCAAGCTGGACGCTTTGGTGATCCTGCCTTACAGCTCGGAAGAGCTGACTCAGCCGGTCAAGGCTATCAAGGACATGGGCACGTTCATCACCGTCGTCGATCGCGGTCTGACTGACGCCTCCGTCCAGGATCTTTACCTCGCCGGCGACAATATCGCGGTTGGCACCAACACAGCCAAGTTCATGATCGACAAGCTCGGCGGCAAGGGCGACGTCGTTGTGCTGCGCGGCATTCCGACCGTCATCGACGACGAGCGCATCAAGGGCTTCCAGGACACGATCAAGGGTACGAACCTGAAAGTCCTCGACATCCAATACGCGCATTGGAACAGCGACGAGGCCTTCAAGCTGATGCAGGACTATTTGGCCAAGTACCCGCATATCGATGCGGTCTGGGCCAATGACGACGACATGCTGCTTGGCGTGCTCGAGGCGGTCAAGCAATCGGGCCGGACCGATATCAAGCTGGCGCTCGGTGGCAACGGCATGAAGGACATCGTCAAGAAGGTGATCGACGGCGACGCCATGACGCCGGTCGAGACGCCATATCCGCCGTCGATGATCAAGACCGCGATCTACATGACCGTCGCCAACCTGATCGGCCAGGCACCCGTCCGTGGCACCGTCAAGCTCGACGCGCCGTTGATCACCCAAGCCAACGCCAAGGAATACTATTTCCCTGACTCGCCATTCTAACCCTATCCGATTTCACCGAAAGGCAGGGCGCGGTCTGCGCCTTGCCTAGCTCAAACACTGAGAGGAAGAGCCATGCCAGGCAAAAAGATACTGATGCTGACCGGTGAGTTCACCGAAGAATACGAAATCTTTGTCTATCAGCAAGCCATGGAAGCCGTCGGCCACACCATCCACGTGGTATGCCCGGACAAGAACGCCGGAGATCTGATCAAGACCTCGCTGCACGACTTCGAGGGCGACCAGACCTACACCGAAAAGCTCGGCCACTATGCGCTGATCAACAAGACTTTCTCGGAAGCTGAGAGGCAGCTCGATCAATATCATGCCGTCTACTGCGCGGGCGGCCGCGGCCCGGAATACATCCGCACCGACAAGCGCGTGCAGGCGATCGTGCGCCATTTCCACGAGGCCAAGAAGCCGATCTTCACCATCTGCCACGGTGTGCAGATCCTGATCGCTGTCGACGGCGTGGTGCGTGGCAAGAAGGTCGCAGCACTCGGCGCCTGCGAGCCTGAAGTGACACTGGCGGGTGGCACCTATATCGACCTGTCGCCGACCGAGGCCTATGTGGACGGGACAATGGTTTCTGCCAAAGGCTGGACGGCGCTTGCTGCGTTCATCCGCGAATGTTTGAAGGTGCTGGGAACGGAAATCCGCCACGCGTAAGCTTCTGGAACCGACGCATTCCCCAAGGGATGCGTCGGTTCTCTTCAATAGCGCCTCCATATCCATATCAATTCGGTCGGGATCGCGGCTGTCGAGCGCACCGGTATAGGCGAGATGCTCAAGGAGTGCCGCCTGGTTGCGCTGCTTTCGTCCTTCTTGTGCTGGTGCGCGGCGCTGTTTCGGCGTCCGGATTAGAGGTCGTGTCGTCGACCGTGCGGCCCGTCGTCGCCCCAAGCGATCACGCTCGGTGCCGAGGTCCGGTGAACAAGTTCCCACAAAACCTTCTGACGACCGTTCGATCGGCGCTCAGGCGCGACGTCACCATGAAAGCGGGATGCGCCTGAGTTCAGGCCTGCGTCAGTCAAGCTGGCATCGCGGGCAAATGGTCTCCCGGCGTCCGGGTTGGTCATCGGCCTGACGAAAAGAACGGCGTCTAGGAACGATTCCGGCCGGCTGCCGTTGCCTAACATTAGATATCTCTTATGGAAGTTGCGAAATGCCGCTGTGTCAGAATCTATGCCCTCTTGAAATGACGTTCAAATGCCCGCGTTGCGGATTGGCTTTGCTGAAACCCGGGCGCTGGTTTCAGGTTGCATCCAAATATCGCTGCGAGGGGTGTCACAGCGAAATCCGGATTACTTATCCCGACAAGATTGCACTGTTCCAGAAGCATGCGGCGCAGCGCGAGGCTCCACCTTCGCCAAAGCATAGCTCAGTCCTGACCAAGTCATTCAGCGGCTAGGCCATGGTCCTGCCAGGGGCGGCGGGGCGACTGAACGCTGACTGCCGGCGGCAGGGTTGCCTGTTGGATGGAACGAAATCCGTTCCCTGCGGTTGGAAGGTCATGCCTCCAGCTACACGCAATTGAACCGGCCATGCCCTGCAGTCAGGAGCAGTGATGCAAACATACCTGGTAGAGCAAATGGAAGGGGACGACGTGGTTGCGGCGAGTAATGTCAATGCGTCCAGCCCGTTCACGGCGGCGACTATATCAACAGGACGCCAGGTTACCCTGAGGACATGGGAAAACAACTGGGTTCGTGTCACGGATGAGCTTGGAGGGGAAGTATTCGCATACTGCTTCGTTTCAGGCACTGGCGAAGCGGACCGCAGCGCACAGCCCGACACTTCGGTAAGGTAGCACAGCCGAGCGAGCGCAGGCTGGCATGCTCAACTTCGAACGATTTAAGCGATCAAGACCGCCTCGCGCATCATCCGAATGATTGATGAAAAGATCATGCCGCGGGGCGATAAGCGGCAACAATCCTAGCGTGGGGCCCTTATGTCTCTGGCGCATTTAGAATCTTCGAGGGCGATTCAAACGGTGCAGGCTGACTACCAAGCGGTGGTCTCTTGTCGATGGTCAAAAGTTCCCGATCATGCTCTTGACGAGGGCGGGCCCGTTCTACGCCTGCATCAACGGATGGGAACTGGCTTCGTCGATATTCCGGTCTTTGATCACCTGAGGGAAATCGCCGGGCGTTATTCCGAGAAATTAGCCGCCAGCGACGGCACCAACCGACTGACCTATTCCGAGCTTTTTCGGGCGGTCGAGGCCTTGGCCAGCCGGATTGAAGCCGTCGTTCCCGACGGAAATGCGGTTGGAATACTTCAGGCCAACTCGGTCTGGTACACCGTTGCCATGCTGGCCAGCATGGCATCCGGTCGACCGTCGGTGCCGCTTAACGTGCGAGATCCGGACTCGCGCATCAACGAAATCGTCGCCGACGCGAGGCTCTCCGCCATAATTGGCGACAAAGGCCTCCACGGCCTTGATCTGCCCCAGCACGTTGCCCGGATCGAGATAGCGCAATCGTTGCAGGCAACGCTTCGTCCAGCTGGACACCGTACCGTTTCTGTCGATGCACCGGCAATCGTGCTTTATACCTCCGGCAGCACGGGCCGCCCCAAGGGGATTGTCAACAGCCAGCGGAACTTGCTGTGCCGAGTGCAGCAATATGTCGACGCGTGCCACATCAATGCGCAGGATGTTTTCCTGCCCCTGACCGGCCCGGCAACCATCGCCGGTTGTCGGGAAATCCTTGCCGCTCTTCTTACGGGTGCTACGTTGCAGCTTGTGGAGGTCGAAGCCGTGGGCCTGCGCGCGGTTCGCGGCCGCATGCAATCGGAAGGCGTGACGATCACCTATCTGGTGCCGGCATTGCTTCGCGCTCTCCTGGCGGATGAGCCCGCGGACGCCTTTGGTTCACTCAGGGTTGCCCGAATTGGAGGCGAGAAGGTGTCCTCGGCCGACATCCGCCTGGTGCGCAAGGCTGTCCCGCCAACTTGCCTGGTGCAGATCGGCTATTCATCGACGGAAACGACTGGATCGCAGTGGTTCTTGCCGCACGATTGGCCGGAATTCGATTCCTCAGCTCCCGTCGGTTGGCTGCTTCCGGGTATCAGCTTCGCGATTGTCGATGAAGAGGGTTACCCGGTTCAGCCCGGCAAGATCGGAGAACTGTTGATCAGAAGCCCGTATGTCGCACTCGGATATTGGGAAAATGGGGCAGTCGTTCCGTTTGAAATAGATCCCGACGACCAGACGCTTCGTATCTTTGCGACGGGCGATCTTGTGCAAATTGGGAGTGATGGCCTGTTGCGGATCATCGGTCGCAAAGGGCGCCAGATAAAGGTCAATGGGCGGCGCGTTGAGCCGGCCGAACTCGAACGGGTTCTGCGTGGCGCGCCGTCGGTGAAGGATGCCGTGGTTATCGTCACCCCGGCGAATGAACTGGTTGCGTTCGCCGTCCCGTACGGCGGGGCGGGAGCCAGGTTTTGCGACGAGCTGCGCCAACTTGCCAGGACAAAATTGCCGCCGGCGCTTTGCCCGCTGCGGCTCCATGCAAGCGCCGAGATACCGCGACTGGCCAGCGGAAAGATCGATATGGCAATGCTGGCTGCAATCGACCTTTCGGTTCGGGAAACAACGCCCCCACCGCAAATCCCCCATGCGGGAAATGAAGTTCCGGCTCATCAGATCGTACGGCGTGCCTGGACCAAGGTCCTCAAGACGCGGGTCGCCCTGGGGTGCTGGGATGAAGCGGGGGGAGATTCGCTTAAGCTGCTCCATTGCGTGATGGAAATCGAAAGCGCGATCGGGCAGGAGCTCGGATTGGAAGCCTTCACGGTTGGAATGAGCTTCGATGAGATGGTTGCAGCGGTCATTTCCGCTCAACGAGGCGGCGAGCACGCGCCCGCCTGGAAACACGAGCCTCCGCTGCTTTTCCTTTTCCCCGGGTCGGTCGGCTATGGTCCGAGCCTTGCTTCGTTCGCATCGGCAATAAGCAAGGTCGCCAGGGTGTCTCCCATCAGATATCCGGCCCTGGGCATGATCCTGCAAGGTCAGAACACTGTCGCCGCAATGGTCGAAGCTGCGCTCGATCATATCAACCGCGTGCAGCCTACCGGCTGTGTTCGCCTGCTTGGCCACTCGCTCGGAGGAGCGGTCGCTTTTGAGGTTGCCGCGCGTCTGCTTGATCAAGGGCGAGCGGTAGCGTTCACGGGCATTCTGGATACCAGTCTGGTTGGCGAACGCAGCAAGCGTTGGGAGACCATTACCCGGACATTTCACCGGATCCGAACCAATCGTATATCGGCTAGTCGGGTGGCGTGCCGCGCGCTTGCCAAGGTCGCGGTCAAAATGCACTGCGAATCCCGGCTTGCCAGCTTCCTCGACCGCTATGCCGAGGGTCAGTTCAACCCGACGAGCTTCAGAACCAAACTGGAACTGCAGGAGGTTCTGCGGGCGCGCGCCTTCTTCCAATGGCTGGCAGAACCCAGGCCGATACTGCCGATCACCGGCACCTTGTTCCGTTGCGCGCGGCCCGGAATGCCGCTTGCACTCGGGTGGGACCGGGCGTTCGTCCATCTGGACGTCATTCCGATCGCCGGCACTCACATCGACATGGTCGTGGAGCCCCATCTGACCATCAATCGCCCGCTCATCGAAAACGCTGTGACCGAGACCTACTCTTCAGTCGAGTCACGCCAACAGGAGGCAGTGTCATCGACCTGATCGGGGAATTCAGCAGCGATGTGTTGGCGCTCGATGCCCGGCTGGAGATCGATCGCATCGTCGAGACTTTGCGCGAACAGGTTCTCGGCACACAACGGCGTCGCGGAGTGGTCGTCGGGCTCTCCGGAGGCATCGACAGTTCGGTCGTCGCAACGCTGTGCGCACGGGCGTTCGGGAAGGACAAGGTGCTCGGCCTGTTCATGCCGGAGCGCCATTCGTCAGGCGACTCGTTGAGGCTTGGCCGCAGCGTCGCCGGGCAGCTTGGCATCGACACAATCCTTGAAGATATCGAGCCGGCGCTTGAAGGCATCGGCGCCTACGCCCGACAGATCGAGGCCATCCGAACTGCCGTCCCTGGATATGGCGAAGGCTGGAAATGCAAGCTGGTCATGGCATCGGTGCTGGAGAGCAGCGGCCTCAATATCACGCGCCTTACGGTCGAGGATCCGCACGGAAAGATCGACACCGTGCGTCTGTCGCCGGCGGCTTACCTGCAGATCGTCGCTGCCACCAACTACAAGCAGCGGGTTCGCAAGATGACCGAGTATTATCATGCGGACCGCCTCAACTATGCAGTGGCAGGCACGCCAAACCGGCTCGAATATGACCAGGGCTTCTTCGTCAAACAGGGCGACGGCATCGCCGATGTGATGCCTATCGTCCATCTCTACAAGACCCAGGTTTACCAGCTGGCGGAGTATCTCGGGATTGACCAGGAGGTCCAAACAAGGCCGCCGACCACGGATACGTTTTCCATGGCGCAAACCCAGGAGGAGTTCTACTTCGCTTTGCCCTATCAGTTGATGGATTTGTGCCTCTACGGCATGAATCACGGAATTTCGGCCGGCG
>NZ_RZOM01000940.1:0-2441 GCF_003999175.1 Mesorhizobium sp. M7A.F.Ca.ET.027.03.2.1
GTACCTCTCCGGCGCGCTGATCATGGCCTGGAACATCACCAGGACCATCCTCGGCCACCAGCGCGAGGAGGAGCCGATGCCGAGCCCCGTCGCCATCCGACCTGCGCGATCAGGAGCCAGGTAATGGGCTTGATGGACAAACACGCAATCATCGAGAAGAACGCCACGCTTCTTCTCGTTGGCTCGCTGCTCGTGGTGACGGTCGGCGGCATCGTCGAGATCGCGCCTCTCTTCTATCTCGACAATACGATCGAGAAGGTGGAAGGCATGCGCCCCTATTCGCCGCTCGAACTTGTCGGGCGCAACATCTATATGCGCGAGGGCTGCTACCTCTGTCATAGCCAGATGATCAGGCCGTTCCGCGACGAAGTTGAGCGCTATGGCCACTACAGCCTAGCTGCCGAGTCCATGTACGATCACCCCTTCCAGTGGGGATCGAAGCGCACCGGGCCGGATCTCGCCAGAGTTGGCGACCGCTACTCGAATGCATGGCATGTCGCGCATCTTACCGACCCGCGCTCGGTGGTGCCGGAATCGATCATGCCGAGCTATGGGTTCCTGAAAGACACGCCGATCGACGTGAAGGATTTCTCAACGCATCTGGTCGCCAACAGGCTTGTAGCCGTCCCTTACACCGATGACATGATCGTCCACGCCAATGCGGATCTGGCGGCGCAGGCCGATCCCAATGCCGACACATCAGGCCTTGAGGCGCGTTACCCAAAAGCCAAGATCGGCGACTTCGACGGCAACCCGCAACAGGTCACCGAAATGGATGCCCTGCTCGCCTACCTGCAGATGCTTGGCACACTGGTCGACTTCAAAAATTACGACGAAGCCGCCGGCTACCGCTGAGGAGAACGCTGATGACCTACAATTTGATGCGGGCGTTTGCCGACAGCTGGGGCCTGGTTGCGATGGCGCTGTTCTTCGTGGGGTGCATCGCCTTTGCCCTACGCCCCGGCAGCCGAAGGCTGGCCGACGAAGCGGCCCGCATTCCGCTCGAGGACGAGTGATCATGAGCGACGAGCATATCGATGAAATCTCTGGCGTCTCGACCACCGGCCACGAATGGGATGGCATCCGGGAGCTGAACAACCCGCTTCCCAGATGGTGGGTTATCACCTTTTACGTCACCATTGTCTGGGCGATAGGCTACACCATCGCCTATCCAGCATGGCCTCTGTTGCACTCGGCGACGAAGGGTGTGCTCGGCTATTCCAGCCGCAACGAGGTCAGGAACGAGCTGACTGCGGCTGAGGCCGCCAAGGGCAAATATATCTCGGCGGTGGAGTCCAAGAGCGTCTCGGAGATCTCCGCGGACGACGGCCTGCGCGAATTCGCAATCGCCGCCGGTGGCGCCGCTTTCAAGGTCAATTGCGTACAATGTCACGGCTCCGGCGCCCAAGGTTCCAAGGGCTTTCCCAATCTCAACGACGACGACTGGCTATGGGGCGGCAAGGCCGAGCAGATCCAGCAGACGATTACGCACGGCATCCGCTTCGCATCCGATCCGGACACGCGCCTGTCGGAAATGCCGGCCTTCGGCGACATCATTACCGCCGACCAGATCGCACAAGTCAGCGCCTACGTGGCCAGCCTTTCCGGCAAGGTCCGCGATGCAAGTCTGATCCAACCCGGCGCCAAGGTCTTTGCCGAGAACTGCGTCGCCTGTCACGGCGACAATGCAAAAGGCAACAGGGAATTCGGCGCCCCCGACCTGACCGATGCGATCTGGCTCTATGGATCCGGTGAGACAGCCATCGCCGCACAGGTCCGTGCGCCAAAACAGGGCGTCATGCCGGCCTGGGTTGGCCGTCTCGGCGAGATCAAGGTCAAGGAACTTGCAGTTTATGTCCATTCGCTTGGCGGCGGAGAATAGGAATGGAAGTCCTATTCTTCGGTCCCCCCTGCCAAGCGGACGAGGCCCGGCGTGAGCCGGGCCTCGACACCATCCCTAATGCGATCTGCACAACCCGGCAAGGCTATCCTACCGCGAGGCTTTACGACAGGTGCCCCTGACATTGGCTGGGAAAGTGGAGTTGCACATGCGTGATAAGACGCAGTTGACACGGCTCGAAACAGAAACTGTCAATTCCGCCAAAACCCGCAAGCCGCTTTATGCCGCGCGTCAAAAGATCTTTCCGAAGCGCGCCTCGGGCAACTTTCGTCGCTTCAAATGGCTGGTGATGACGATCACACTTGGCATCTACTACCTGGCTGCGTGGCTGCCTTGGGCTCGCGGTCCATTTGCCCCGGACCAGGCAGTCCTGCTCGATCTCGCGAACCGGCGCTTCTACTTCTTCTTCATCGAGATATGGCCCCAGGAATTCTTCTATGTGGCCGGCCTCCTGGTCATGGCGGGCGTCGGTCTTTTCCTGATCACCTCGACTGTCGGCCGTGCCTGGTGCGGCTATGCATGCCCTCAGACGGTGTGGGTC
>NZ_RZOM01000941.1:0-2441 GCF_003999175.1 Mesorhizobium sp. M7A.F.Ca.ET.027.03.2.1
GGCGGTGCCCCGCTGTCGCCCGGCTGGGTGCCGGCCGGGGCGTTTGCCGGCGGCGCACCCAACAAGCCTTGCGCGGCGGCGCCGCTCAGAGCCGCCAGCAGGCACACACCCGACAGCGCCAGGAACCGGCGATGGGCCATCGCTTCACTCCGGCGTCTGGCCGGCCATGCATTCCAGCCCGCTGAGCGTCCAGTCGCTGGTCTTGGAAGCGATGTCCGATATCTTCCACTTGCCGTCGATCTTCTTGAGCGACCAGAGCATTTCACGTTTGGAATCATCGCCCTCGGAGAACAGGCTGAAGGATGCCGTGACCTGTGCGTTATCGCCATCCAGCTTCTCAGACAGTTTCAGCGTTTTCGAGACGGTTTTCTGATCGAAATCCTGGGCGTCGAGACCAGGATCGAAATCGATGCAGGCGACCTGGTCCGGGTTCGTCTTCGTTGCCTGGTCGTTCAGCTCGAACAGTTTCGTCACCGGTTCGGTGAACCGATCCCGATATTGTTCGTCGGCCTCGAACTTGACCGCCGGGACATAGAAGAACTTCACCGCGTCGGACGCCGGTCCGGCGACGGCGGCGCCCGGCAGGGCTATCGAAAGGGCGGCAACGAGCACTGTCAGTCTCATGCAGAATCTCCGGCTTTTGATGGCTTGAGCCTATCAATACCACGCATCCTGCATATCGGCTTTTTTGCGGCTCATGAAGTCCTGCCGCGCCTTGTTTCAGCCGTCCAGCCAGACGTTTTGAAGGTCCATCTCGAATGTCTGGTGGACACCATAGTTCTTCACCTTCTTGTTCTGATGGCTGTAGAGCTTCTGCCAGAACGGCTGAATAATGACGCCCGAATCCTGCAGGATCTGCTCGACATCCTTCATGACCTCGCGTCGTTTCTCCACGTCGATGAGCGATAGCGCCTGCTTGAGCTTGGCGTCGAAATCGGGGTTGGAATATGCCGATTCATTCCAGGCCTCGCCGGTGCGATAGCCGAGCGCCAGCACCTGGACGCCAAGCGGGCGCATGTACCAGATCGTCATCGAATAGGGATATTTCGTCCAGTCGTTCCAGAAGGTCGAACCCGGCAGCACCGTGCGCTTCACCTTGATTCCGGCATCGCGCAGCTGGCCGGCAATGGCGTCGCCGGTATTCTTCTGCCAATCGTCCTCGATGGTGATCAGCTCATGCTCGAAGTCAGCCTGTCCGGCTTCCGCCATCAGCTTCTTGGCGCCGGCGGCGTCGCGTGTCTTCTTGGGCAGCGGATAGTATTCCGGATGGATCGGGGCAACGTGGTGGTTTTCGCCAGGGGTGCCTCGCCCGGCATAACCAAGTTGGAGGACCGCATTGTTGTCGACGGCCATTTGCAAGGCGTTGCGCACCCGCTTGTCGTCATAAGGCTTGTGGGTGATGTTGGTGCGGGCAACCAGCGTCGTCGCCGTCGCCACCTCCGATTTCACCAGGTCCATCTTGTCGAGAATGTCGATGAAGTCGGCGGGCGACTCGAAATTGAGGTCGATCTCACCGGATTCGAACGCGTTCACGGTGGCGTTGAAATCGGTGCCGTAGTCGATGAACTCGACGCTGTCGAGCGGCGCTTCACCACCCCACCATTTGCCATTTTCGCGACGCTTGACGACCGCCTTCTGGCCGACATCGTAGGAAACCAGTTCGAACGGTCCGGTGCCGATCGGCTTCTTGATCGGATCGGCACCGTCGGCATCGAAGCTGCGATGGACGACGAGCGCCGGATAGTCGGTGAAATTCGGGATCAGTGAAATGTCTGGTTCGCTTAGCTTCAGCTTGACCGTGTTGTCGTCGACCTTGGTGATCGCGCCATCCCTGGCCTTGCCGGTCTTTGCGTCGATCAGCGCGCCGACACGGGCGGCCATGGAATTGCCGGCGACATTCTTCTCGCACCAGCGCGTCAGATTGTGAGCGACGTCATCGGCGTTGAAGGCATCGCCGTTGTTCCATGTGATGCCCTTGCGCACATGCAGCACGTATTCGGTGGCGTCGTCATTGATATCCCAGCTTTCGAGCAGAACCGGCTCGAAGGTGAACTGCCTGGTATAGCGGACAAGCGGCTCCAGCCAGCAGCGCGAAATGTTCGCCAGCTCAACCCAGTCGTAGGTGCGCGGATCCTTCTGCCCCTTCACCGACATCGAGACGCGCAGCGTTCCGCCTTTCTTCGGCTCTTCGGCCAAGGCCCGATCCGGCACGGCAAGGCCGATCATGGCGTAGGCAAGCGCCGTCGATGCGCCGAAGGCGCTTGCCAGCGCCAGGAACTCGCGCCGGTCGACACGACCCGCGCGTGCTTCGACCGCCATTGCCTCGATAGCGCTCGGCACGCGATCGCCACTGCTTCTGAAGAATGCCATTTTTTCCTCCCGTCTGGTTCCCTTTGATCTTGGTTCTTCGCGTCAACTGACGCTGTCCGGCAGCCTCTCCT
>NZ_RZOM01000942.1:0-2440 GCF_003999175.1 Mesorhizobium sp. M7A.F.Ca.ET.027.03.2.1
GGGCGTCGCCCTGGTCGATCATCCACGCCGCCTTGAGGCAGAGCAGCCGGGCCATTTCGATCTCTATGCGGCATTCGGCGATGATGTCGAAATTGGCGCCGAGCTTGGCCAGGGGCTGGCCGAAGGCCTCGCGGCGCACGGAACGCTGGCACAGCATCTCGAGCGCCATCTCGGCCTGGCCGATGGCGCGCATGCAATGGTGGATGCGGCCGGGACCGAGCCGCCCTTGCGCGATCTCGAACCCCCTGCCCTCGCCGAGGATCAGGTTCGATGCCGATACCCGCACATTGTCGAAGCGAAGATGCATGTGGCCGTGCGGCGCGTCGTCATCGCCATAAACCTGCATGGCCCGGACCTTGGTCACGCCTTTTGTATCCGATGGCACCAGGATCATCGAATGACGGCGGTGCTGCGGCTCGTCATCGCCGCCGGTCCTGACCATGACGATGTAGATGGCGCAGCGCGGATCGCCTGCGCCCGAAGCCCACCATTTCTCGCCGTTGAGCACATAGTCGTCGCCCTGACGTTCGCAGCGCATGGCAATGTTGGTGGCATCGGACGAAGCGACATCCGGCTCGGTCATCAGATAGGCCGAGCGGATCTTGCCGTCGAGCAGTGGCTCGAGCCATGCTTTCTTGAGGTCGGCCGAGCCGTACCGCTCCAGCACCTCCATGTTGCCGGTGTCGGGCGCCGAGCAGTTGAAGGTCTCGGCGCCGAGATGCGCCTTGCCCATCTCTTCGGCCAGATAGGCATATTCGACGGTGGAAAGGCCGTAGCCGCGTTCCGAGCCGGTCAGCCAGAAGTTCCACAGGCCGCGCTCTCGTGCGGTCTTTTTCAGCCCTTCGAGGATCTCGCTCTGGCGCGCACTGTAGACCCAGCGGTTGCCTGTCTTGCCCACTTCGCTGAGGAATTCATGGTCGAGCGGCATGATCTCGTCGCGCACCATGGCCGCGACGCGCGCGTGGATCGGCTTCAGCCGCTCGGTCATGCCGAGATTCATTTCCGTCATCGGTCGCTAACCCTTCATGCATGCCAGGCATTTTGTCAGTGGCAAGGATGACCGTACTTCGGATAGCCTTGTCAACGCGAACTGTTTGCCCGCATGCCGAGCGCGGAGGATTGTGATGAGCTATCTGGACGAGCTGTTTTCGGTGGCCGGCAAGACTGCGCTGGTGACGGGTGCCGCGACCGGCATCGGGCGCATGGCGGCGACCGCGCTGGTGCAGGCCGGCGCCAACGTGATGATCGCGTCGCGCAAGGGCGATGACTGCATCAAAGTCGCCGAAGAACTGAACGAGCTTGGCGCATCCGGCCGGGCCGAAGGCTTCGCCGGCGATGTCTCCAGCGAAACCGGCATTGCCGCACTCGTCGCCGAGGTCAAAGCGCGGACCGGGAAACTGCATATTCTGGTCAACAACGCCGGCGTCTCCTGGGGCGCGCCGCTGGAAAGCTTCCCCTATTCGGCATGGGCCAAGGTGTTTGGCGTCAACGTCACCGCGGTCTTCCATCTGACCCGCGAATTGCTGCCGCTGCTTGATGCCGCCGCCAGCGACGCCGATCCGGCCAGGGTGATCAATCTCGGTTCGGTGATGGGCACGCAGCCGCTGGCCGACGACGCCTATTCCTACACGGCGTCCAAGGCAGCCGTGCATCATCTGACCCGCACCCTTGCGCTCGAGTTCGCCGGCCGCCGCATCACCGTCAATGCCTTCGCTCCCGGCCCCTTCCAGAGCCGGATGACGGCATTCGCCACCAGTACGGATGAGCAGGCCAGGCACGTCGGCAGCCATGTTCCGATCGGCCGTATCGGCGCACCGGATGACATTGCCGGCGCAACGCTCTATTTGTGCAGCCGTGCAGGCAGCTATGTCACCGGCGCCATCCTGCCGATCGACGGCGGACAGTCGGTGCAGCATGGGCTGACCCTGTTCAAGGAATGACATTTTCCGGCCACAGAAGCCGGGGGTGAACTGGAGGACATGAGCGTGGAACCGATCAGTCTCGATGTGCTTCTGGCCAGTGTAGGCAAGGAGGTTGGCGTGTCGCCATGGCGGGCGGTCACGCAACGCATGATCGACCAGTTCGCCGACGCCACCGACGACCACCAGTTCATCCACTGCGATCCGGAGCGGGCCATGCGCGAAACGCCGTTCGGCGGCACCATCGCGCACGGCTTCCTATCGCTGTCGCTGTTGTCGGCGATGACCTTCGAGACCATGCCGCCGCTGGAAAACGGCAAGATGGGCGTCAACCACGGCTTCGATTCGCTGCGCTTCCTGGCGCCGGTGAAAACGGGCGCGCGCATCCGCACGCGTTTCGTGCTGGCCGACGTCAAGGTCAGGCCGTCGGGCTGGGTGCAGACCGCGCATGACGTGACGATCGAAATCGAAGGTTCGAAGAAGCCGGCACTGACCGCGCGCTGGCTGACGCTGACCTTGAT
>NZ_RZOM01000943.1:0-2436 GCF_003999175.1 Mesorhizobium sp. M7A.F.Ca.ET.027.03.2.1
GGCCCAATGCCGCGGCTGATCCGGGTTGTCGGCAGAGTTGCCGGTCTTCTTTTGTCCAGGGCAACCGTGATAGTCCTCCAGCGGGGCTGAATCAGAATGCGAGACCATGAGCATCCAAACGCCGACCGCACCCGTTCCGGATCGACCAAAGCGCATCGTCGCCATCGACATCGTGCGCGGCATCGCGCTGATCGCCATGGCGAGCTACCATTTCACTTGGGATCTGGAGTTCTTCGGCTACACCGATCCCGGCCTGACCGCCTTCGGCTGGTGGAAGATCTACGCGCGCTGCATCGCCTCGACCTTCCTGTTCCTGGTCGGCGTCAGCCTGTACCTCGCCCATGGCCGACAAATCCGCTGGAACGGCTTCTGGAAGCGGTTCGCCATGGTCGCGGGAGCCGCGATCGCGATATCGGTCGTCACCCGTATCGCCACGCCGGATGGATTCATCTTCTTCGGCATCTTGCACGAGATCGCGCTGGCCAGCCTGCTCGGCCTGGCCTTTCTGCGGCTGCCGGCACTGCTGACGCTTGTCGTCGCCGCGCTCGTCATCGCGGCGCCTGTCTATCTGCGCCTCGAGGCGTTCGATCACCCATGGCTGTGGTGGGTAGGCCTGTCGGCGAACAATCCGCGCTCCAACGACTACGTTCCGTTGTTTCCATGGTTCGGCGCCGCGCTTGCGGGCATCGCGGTGACGAAACTTGCCGCCGGTTCAGGCGTACTTGCCCGGCTTGCCGAATTGGCGCCCGGTCGCTGGGCCAACCCGCTGGTCTTTATCGGCCGGCACAGCCTGGCGTTCTACCTGATCCACCAGCCATTGCTGATCGGCTGCATGTGGCTGTTCTCGCAGATCATGCCGGCACAGGTCGAAACCCCGCAGGTGAATTTCCTCAAAACCTGCCAGCTGTCCTGCGAGCAGTCGCGCGACACCGAGTTCTGTACGAGCTACTGTGTCTGCATGCTCGATACGCTCGAGGGCGAGGCAACGCTTGATCGGCTCTACAACAACGACCAGACTGCGGAATGGAAGACGCATCTGTCCGATCTCGCCGGCATGTGTACCGCCAAGACCGACAGCAAGTTGATGGAGGAAGGGGTCAAATGACCGAGAACCAGCCTAAGCCGGGGCTCATACCGTGGCCGCCGCTGATCTACACCGCCGCCATCGCCATCAGCATCGCGCTGGGCCTGCTCTATCCCCTGCCCTGGATCGGTGACCTCCTGGGCGATATTCTTTTCGCCACCGGCTGGGTGGCGCTGTTTGCCGTCGCCGCGCTCTGGGTCACCGCGATCCGCACCATGGTCCGCGCCAAGACCACGCTGAACCCGAACGCTGTGCCCGATCACCTGGTCACCACGGGTCCCTTCGGCATCACCCGCAATCCGATGTATCTGGCCAACACCCTGCTGTTGATCGGGGTCGCCTTTGTCTCGGGCATCGTGTGGTTCCTGCCGCTCGCGTTCATCGCCGCCTATGTCACGCAAAAAATGGCGATCGAAGGCGAGGAAAAGGTGCTGGCGGCAAAATTCGGCAAGAAGTACCGCGACTACGCCAAACGCGTGCGCCGCTGGATCTGAGCTGGCGCCCCTGGTTTCCATCGCGGAGAGGTTTTGACAGGTGCACACTTCGGCGATTAGCGAACTTCGTCATCCTAGGGCGAAGCAGGAGCGCAGCTCCGTCGCGGAGACCCTAGGATCCATGCCGTGACCTCGGTCGAGGAGTGCAGCGGAGCAAAGTTCTGCGCCGTCGCGGTGCATTGCAGTCATGGCATGGATCCTAGGGTCTGCGCCGCGTCGCTACGCTCCTTGCTCCGCCCTAGGATGACGAAGGAATAGACGTCTCCGCTAATTCCGAACGCTAACGCGCGACAGAATCCAGTCCGCTCAGGTATTCACGCCAAGCTCAACCAGCCGCTCCACACAAGATTCCTCGGCCTGGTCGAGTTCAGCCAGCGTCTCCTCGAGATCGCGGCGCTTCTGCCGGAGATCCTCGCGCTTTTCCTCGATGCGCTTGATCATCAGGTTGAGCTGGCCGACTTCGCCGGGCGGCTCCTTGTACATCTGGATGATTTCGCGGATTTCGTTGATCGAGAAGCCAAGCCTCTTGCCGCGCATGATCTGACGGATGAGGTGCCGGTCGGAGGGGCGAAACAGACGCGTGCGGCCACGCCGCACCGGCTGCACCAGCCCTTCGTCCTCGTAAAAGCGAAGCGTCCGCGTCGACACGTCGAACTCGCGGGTCAACTCGGTGATCGAATAATATTCTCGCATTGCCACTCCCGCACGCCGAAACCAAGGGGCGATCGCCATGCCGGCGTCACCCTTATGTCCCGAACCAAAACCCGTGCCATGCCGGAATCGACATGGCGCCCCGCGCAAGCCTCGCACGGCATTTACGTAAAAGTCAATTAAGCCAAAAGGCGTGCCTTCAGGGCA
>NZ_RZOM01000944.1:0-2436 GCF_003999175.1 Mesorhizobium sp. M7A.F.Ca.ET.027.03.2.1
GTCTTCATCCATGACATGGAGTTGGAGAACAGCTACGGCAAGCCGATCGACCTGACTGATGGCGGCGCGCTGTTCGAGGACGCTTTCCTCTCTGTCTGGCGAGGCGATGTCGACAATGACGGCTATAACGGCCTTGCCCAGACCGCCGGCTTGTGGTCAGGCGAGATCACGATCCTGCGCGCCTATGGCCGCTATCTGCAGCAGGTCGGCATCCCGCAAAGCCAGGATTTCATCGCCGCCGCGCTCAATCGCTATCCCGACATAGCGCGGGGCCTGCATGCGCTGTTCATCGCCCGGCTTGGCCCGACAGCCGAGACCGAAGGCGTGGTGGCCGCAAAGCACCTCAAGGCCAAGATCAAGGACGCGCTGGAGGATGTGCCGAACATCGATGACGACACCATCATCCGGCGCTATCTCAATCTGATCGAAGCCTCGCTGCGCACCAATCATTTCGTTGCCGATACGAAAGAGAAAGGCCAGTCGCTGGCGATCAAACTCGATTCGCACGCGGTCGAGGGCTTGCCGGCGCCGCGGCCGTGGCGAGAGATCTTCGTCTACGGTTCCGAGGTCGAAGGCCTGCATCTGCGCTTCGGTCCGGTGGCGCGCGGCGGCCTGCGCTGGTCCGACCGCGCCCAGGACTACCGCACCGAGGTGCTCGGCCTGGTCAAGGCACAGCAGGTCAAGAATGCCGTCATCGTGCCGGTTGGCGCCAAGGGCGGCTTCTATCCGAAGAAGCTGCCGATGAGCGCCGGTCGCGACGCGATCTTCGAGGCCGGCACCTCGGCCTACAAGAATTTCGTCTCCAGCCTGCTGTCGATCACCGACAATATCGGTCTCGACGGTGTCATCCCCCCGGCCGGCGTCATCAGACGCGAACCGGACGATCCGTATTTCGTCGTTGCCGCCGACAAGGGCACGGCGACCTTCTCCGACACCGCCAACGCGATCTCAGAGAAGCACGGCTTCTGGCTCGACGACGCCTTCGCCAGCGGCGGCTCGGCCGGCTATGACCACAAAAAGATGGGCATCACCGCCAAGGGCGCCTGGGAAGCGGTCAAGCGGCATTTCCGCGAGATCAACCGCGATATCCAGACCTCGTCCTTCACGGTCGTCGGGGTTGGCGACATGTCGGGCGACGTGTTCGGCAACGGCATGCTTTTGTCGCCGAAAACCCGGCTGATCGCCGCCTTCGACCATCGCGACATCTTTATCGACCCCGATCCCGACATGGCAGCCTCGATGGCCGAGCGCGAGCGCATGTTCGCGCTGCCGCGTTCGAGCTGGCAGGACTACGACAAGACGAAACTGTCGGAAGGCGGCATCATCGTCTCGCGCAACCAGAAATCGATCACCTTGCCGGCGGCGGCGGCGGCGGCGATCGGCCTGGCCAAGACCACCGCCACGCCGGTCGAGATCATGACCGCCATCCTCAAGGCCCCGGTCGATCTCCTGTGGTTCGGCGGCATCGGCACCTATTTGCGGGCATCGACCGAAACCAACGCCGAAGTCGGCGATCGCGCCAACGATGCCATTCGCATCACCGCGCTCGATGTCCGGGCGAAAGTGATCGGCGAGGGCGCCAATCTCGGCGTCACGCAGCGGGCGCGCATCGAGTTCGGCCTGAATGGTGGCCGCTGCAATTCCGACGCCATCGACAATTCGGGCGGCGTCAACTGTTCCGACGTCGAGGTCAACATCAAGATCGCGCTGGCATCCGCCATGCGCAAGGGGTCGTTGACGCGCCCGGCACGCAACAAGCTGCTCGCCGAGATGACCGACGAGGTCGGCTCGCTGGTGCTGTCGAACAACTACCAGCAGACGCTGGCGCTTTCGATCGCCCGCAAGCGCGGCCTCGCCGACATCGCGCATCAGAGCCGCTTCATGACGGCGCTGGAAGCGCGTGGCCTGCTCGACCGCGCGGTGGAGACGCTGCCGTCGCCGGCAGCGCTCGCCGAGCGCGAAGCGCGTGGCGAACCGCTGACGAGAGCCGAACTCGGCGTGCTGCTCGCCTATGCCAAGATCGTGCTGTTTTCCGACATCGTCGCCAGCGACGTGCCTGATGACGCGCATTTCGATCGCGACCTGATGGGCTATTTTCCCGACCGGATGGCGAAGAAATACGCCACTGAGATCCATGGCCACCGGCTGCGCCGCGAGATCATCACGCGGGTCGTCGCCAACGACCTGGTCAATCGCGGCGGCCCGTCCTTCGTCAACCGGCTGCAGGAAGCCACGGGGCGCACCGCCGCCGACGTGGTGCGGACCTTCGCCTTGGTGCGCGACGGTTTTGCCTTGCCGGCGCTCTATCGCGAGATCGACGCGCTCGACAACCAGATCGACGGCCAGGTGCAGCTCGATCTCTATCAGATGGTCAGCCGCCTTATCTACGTGACCAGCGGCTGGTACCTCAAGAACGATGCCGGCACGGCACCCCTC
>NZ_RZOM01000945.1:0-2434 GCF_003999175.1 Mesorhizobium sp. M7A.F.Ca.ET.027.03.2.1
ACCCCCTTCCGCTCATCCAGAGATTTTTTGCGGCACTCGCCCTGCAGGTGATGCTTGCCGGCTGCGCCACGACGCCGCCGGACTCGGTGCTGGCCGTGCCGGCGCCGGCGCAGAAATATGCGGCCATCGTCGTCGACGCCAGGACCGGCAAGCAGCTGTTCGAGGTCAGCTCGACGGCGCAGCGCTACCCGGCCTCGCTGACCAAGATGATGACGCTCTATCTGCTGTTCGAGGCGCTGGACTCCGGCCGCGTCAGCAAGCAGACGCAGATCCCGGTTTCGGACCATGCCGCCTCGCAGCCGCCGACCAAGCTGCGCTTCCGGCGCGGCGAGAGCATCGACGTCGATTCCGCGATCCGTGCCATCGTCGTCAAATCCGCCAACGACGTGGCCGTGGCGGTCGGCGAATATCTCGGCGGTTCGGAGGACCAGTTCGCCGCCATGATGACCTCCAGGGCGCGCCAGCTCGGCATGACCAGCACCATTTTCCGCAACGCGTCCGGCCTGCCCGACGGTGGCCAGATGACGACGGCGCGCGACATGGCGGTGCTCGGCATGGCGCTGCATCGGCGCTTTCCCCAGCAGTTCCACTATTTCTCCGAAAGCGACTTCATGTTCCGCGGCCGGCTGGTGCGCGGCCATAACGACATGCTCGGCCGCGTGCGCGGCGTCGACGGCATCAAGACCGGCTACATCAGGGCCTCGGGCTTCAACATCGTCACCTCCTACAACGCCGACGGCCGCAATTTGATCGTCGTGGTGATGGGCGCCGACTCAGCCCGCCAGCGCAACGACCATGTCGAGGCGCTGATCCAGCGCAGCCTGTCGCCAACGGTGGACGGCGCCAAGACAAGGCTGATGTTCGCGGAACAGTGAGGAGTGGTCCGCGTAGCGGACAAATTGGCTTTTTGAACGACGAACGCCCTGAGCCTGCGAAGGGCGAGCTGCCGTAGCAAGCATCGCGCTCAGCCGCGCGGTGACGAATGTCGATAGGAATTTTTTCTTGACCCCTGAGGGCAGCTACGCTACTGTTTTGGGTATGGTGCTGAGTCGCGCCAATTGATCCGCTGGAAACGTGACCCGCCCGCAAGGCGGGTTTTTTGTTACCTGCCCTGCAGAACCTTTGCAGACGCTGGCGGGACAGCGCCCCCCTCTGTCCTGCCGGACATCTCCCCCTCAAGGGGGGAGATTGGCCGTCATCTCCGTTTTCGCCAATCCCCGATGTTGAAAGACGGGCTGGACGGTGAAGCTGCCAATCTCCCCCCTTGAGGGGGAGATGTCCGGCAGGACAGAGGGGGGCGCTGTCCCGCTAGCTTCGGGGAAGTTCTTCCCGCTCCGCCCGTGGATGACGAAGTTGGGGGCGCTTCGGCCAATCTCGAACGTCACCGCCCTGAACCCCCGCAAGCCGCCACCAACGCACCGACCCACATCGCCCTCGATCAAAAACACTTGTACCGCCGCGAAATCCGTCGCGATGCTGGCGATGTTGCGGCATACGTCGCCCAGCACCCTCAGGAGCCTGCACCATGAGCACCGTCCCCAAAACGCCCGAGCAACCGGCAGACAATCAGAACGATGACGGCGGCGAATATTTCGAGGCGCCGACCCTCAGTGAGCTGGAGGCCGATCCGGTTTCGGACGAGCACTTCGACACGCCCGAAGTGCCGGACTCCGAACCCGCGGGCCCCGGCGCCCACCGTGGCAAGCCGAAGAAAAAACCGTCGGCGATATCGGGCCGCAAATTCCGCAAGCGCGACCTGGTGCGCATCGACACGCTGCGCCCGAGCCTCGCCGACCGCATCCGGTCGGACCATCCCGACCTGCCGGCCGGCGCCCGCATCAGCCGCGCCGAGCTCGGCCGCTACCGCATGCGCTACATGGAGGAGCTGCTGCAGCAGGAGCACGGCGAATTCTCCGAGCTCGACCGCCAGGTGGTCGAATCGATCGCCAGGCAGGACACGATTTCCGAAAACTCGGAAGAAGAGTTCGAGGAGCACCGCACCTTTGCAGACCGCGTCTCCGACAACATGGCGGCCTTCGGCGGCAGTTGGTGGTTCCTGATCTCGTTTGCCAGCGTGCTTCTGGTGTGGATCGGCATCAACCTGCTCGAAGGCATGAGCGCCGCCTTCGACCCCTACCCCTTCATCCTGCTCAACCTGCTGCTCTCCTGCATAGCCGCCATCCAGGCGCCGATCATCATGATGAGCCAGCGGCGGCAGGAGTCCAAGGACCGCCTGCGCTCCTTCAACGACTACCGCGTCAACCTCAAGGCCGAGCTCGAAGTGCGCCATCTGCACGAAAAACTCGACTACCTCATCTCACGCCAATGGACGCGGCTCGCCGAAATGCAGCAGATGCAGCTGGATGCGATGCACGAACTGACCGGCGCGAAGAAGCCGAAGCGCGCGGTGCGCGGAAGGCGGACGGTGGGGAGT
>NZ_RZOM01000946.1:0-2429 GCF_003999175.1 Mesorhizobium sp. M7A.F.Ca.ET.027.03.2.1
GCCTAGGTCTCATCCGGCGCTCCGCGAAGGTTTCCCCTTCGTGCCGATGCCGGACCGAGCACAGGCTTATGCCGATGCCGATCGCCGCCCGATTTGGGCGATACGCCAAATATGCCACTCCGCTTCCGGGCACTCATTGGCTCCTTGCGCGGCTTCTTCAATTTTCGACCTACTGGGATCGGGCTCGTTTGTGCCCGAATGACATCATGGCTCGTTTCAAGATCGATTTGCGCGCGAGCGCCTTTCGCAGCGTTCTTGGCTTCACGCTCACTCATTGGCGGCGTCAGCCCTGGCGGCTCTCGCTCATCATGGGCAGCTTCCTGCTGTCGACGCTGGCCGATGTGCTGACGCCGCTCTACTCCGGCCGGCTGGTCGACGCCGTCGCCAGCAGCGCCGGCGCTGACGCCATTGCCTGGAATGCCGCGATGACGGCGTTCTCGATGTTGATGGCGCTGGCGCTGGCCGGCGTTGTCTTGCGCAACCTGGCGTTCATGGGAATCGTCGAGCTGACGTTGAAGATGATGGCCGACATCGCCGCCGATGCTTTCCATCGCGTCCAGCGCTTTTCCACCGACTGGCATGCCAACAGCTTTGCCGGCTCGACGGTGCGCAAGGTGACGCGCGGCATGTGGGCGCTCGACCTGCTCAACGACACCATCCTCATCGCGCTGCTGCCGTCAATCGTCATGCTGGTCGGCTCGACATTGCTGCTTGGCTGGTTCTGGCCGTTGATGGGGGCGGTCGTTGCTGCCGGTTCGGTGCTGTTCATCACGGTGACGGCGCTGCTGTCACTTGGCTATGTCGCGCCGGCGGCAAGGCTCGCCAACACCTGGGATACCCGCCTCGGCGGCTCGCTGGCCGACGCGGTCAGCTGCAACGCCGTGGTCAAGGGCTTTGGCGCCGAGGAGCGCGAAGAACGCCGACTGGCCAAGGTCGTCGCCAAATGGCGTGCGCGCACACGGCGCACCTGGGTGCGCGGCACCATCAACGGCACCACGCAAGGGGTGCTGCTGCTGGTCATGCGCGCCACGGTGATCGGCCTGGCGCTGATGCTGTGGTCGTGGGGGCAGGCGAGCGCCGGCGACGTTGCCTTCGTGCTGACCTCGCTCTTCGTGCTGCAGGGCTATCTCAGGGATATCGGCACGCATATCCGCAATCTGCAGCGCTCCATCAACGATATGGAAGAGCTGGTCGATTTCCAGTCCGAACCGCTCGGCATCGAGGACCGGCCCGGTGCCAAGCCGATCCGGATCACCGAAGGACGGATCAGCTTTGACAACGTCACCTTTCACTATGGCCATCACCGATCGGCGCTTTACCGCGACTTTTCGGTCGATATCGCGCCGGGTGAGCGCGTCGGGCTGGTCGGCCATTCGGGGTCGGGCAAGACGACCTTCGTCAAGCTTATCCAGCGGCTCTATGATGTGAATGCGGGGAAAATACTGGTCGACGGCCAGGACATCTCGCAGGTGGCGCAAGCCTCGCTACGCGGGCAGATCGCCATCGTTCAGCAGGAGCCCATCCTGTTCCACCGGTCGCTGGCCGAAAACATCGCCTATGCCAGGCCGAGTGCGACGCAGGAGGAGATCGAGCATGCCGCGAAGCTGGCGAGCGCGCATGACTTCATCACCAACCTGCCGAAGGGCTATGGTACGCTGGTCGGCGAACGCGGCGTGAAACTGTCGGGCGGCGAGCGTCAGCGCGTGGCGATCGCACGCGCCTTCCTTGCCGATGCGCGCATCCTGATCCTCGACGAGGCGACATCGAGCCTCGATTCGGAATCGGAGGTGCTGATCCAGCAGGCGATGGAGCGGCTGATGGTCGGCCGCACGACGCTGGTCATCGCGCACCGGCTTTCGACGGTGAGGGCGCTGGACCGGCTGCTGGTCTTCGATCGCGGCAACATCGTCGAGGAAGGCTCGCATGATGAACTGATCCGGCTGAAAGGCGGCATCTACCGCCGCCTGTTCGAGCGCCAGGCATTGGAACTGACCAAGGGACTTGTGAGCTGAATTGAGGCGGCCTCCAGCTTCGGCCGGAGGCCGCCTCTGTCCGGCACGGTCAGCCCAGCGGGCTGGAGCAGGGCATGCGATCGCAAGGTCGCGGCCAACCCGCCGATCAGCGCAGTGATGCTGGCCGACTTGATTTGCCTGTGAAGCCCTGTCCGGATAGTAAGTCTTGAGACCTCTGTTCATCATACTGACCGAGATACGTTGTTTCTACCATTGGTTGATATATATCCGATGGAGGGCAACCCACGGACGTTCTTCACGATGCATCTTTCTGCAAATGCCGAGGAGAAGTTGGCTGCGCCGTCAGTGCTGGAATCTCAGCATGGCTCGGTTCGGCCGCTGGCTGCCGAAGATCTCGAGCGCGTCGCCGCACTCTTCCTGACGAAGTTTCGCCGACGGCGCCGTCACCTCCTCGAT
>NZ_RZOM01000947.1:0-2429 GCF_003999175.1 Mesorhizobium sp. M7A.F.Ca.ET.027.03.2.1
GCCATCGGCACATCGTAGATATGCGGCACGTCGAGCGCCTGGATCACGGCACTTTCGCGCACATTGCAAAACAGCGACAGTTTCCTACGCTCTTCCTTGGGAATGGCGCGGTCGGCACGGACCAGCAGGATATCGGGCGCGATGCCGATGCCGCGCAGCTCCTTGACCGAATGCTGAGTCGGCTTGGTCTTCAGCTCGCCTGCCGTCGGGATGTAGGGCATCAGCGTCAGATGGACGTAGACGGCGTTGTTGCGCGGCAGGTCGTTGCCGAGCTGGCGAATAGCTTCCAGGAATGGCATCGCCTCGATGTCGCCGACCGTGCCGCCGATCTCGCACAACACAAAATCATAGTCGTCATTGCCGTTGAGAACGAAATTCTTGATCTCATCGGTGACGTGCGGGATGACCTGCACGGTTGCGCCGAGATAGTCGCCGCGCCGCTCGCGCTCGATGATGTTCTTGTAGATGCGGCCGGTGGTGATGTTGTCCTGCTGGTTGGCGGAGCGGCCTGTGAAGCGCTCGTAATGGCCAAGATCAAGATCGGTTTCCGCACCATCGTCGGTGACGAAGACTTCGCCATGCTGGTACGGCGACATCGTGCCTGGATCGACATTCAGGTAGGGATCGAGTTTTTTGATGCGTGCGCGATAGCCTCGCGCCTGCAGGAGAGCCCCAAGGGCCGCTGCGGCAATGCCTTTTCCAAGTGAGGAAACCACGCCGCCTGTGATGAATACATATCGCGCCATGGGAGTCATCGCTTAACGCGGCCGGATTGATTCCGCCAGAGAAAAAACCGCCGCGAAGCTTTTTTCCCAAGAAGGCGCTTGGATCGTGAACAAGGCAAAACAAAAGGGCCGGCTGAGCCGGCCCTTTCGGCAGGATGACGAAAACGTCAGATGATGACGACCTTGGTGCCAACCCTGACGCGGCTGTAAAGGTCCATGACGTGCTCGTTGATCATGCGGAAGCAACCATTCGAGGCGCTGGTTCCGATCGACTGCGGCGCAATGGTGCCGTGGATGCGCAGATGCGTGTCCTTCTTGCCGTCATAGAGATAGATGGCGCGCGCGCCGAGCGGATTCTGGCCACCGCCGGGCATACCGTCCTTATACTGGCCGTAATGCTTCGGCTCGCGCTTCTGCATGTCCAGCGTCGGGATCCAGCGCGGCCATTCCTGCTTGTCGCCGACTGCAACCGTACCCTTGAACTGCAGGCCGTCGCGGCCGACCGCGATGGCGTAGCGGCGCGCGGTGGAGGACGATTCGACGAGGTAGAGGCGGCGCGCGCTGGTGTCGATAACGATGGTACCGGCAGCGTAACCGCTGAATTCCACGTCCTGCGGCACGAATTCCGGCTTCACCTTGAACTGCTTCTTGGCTTCCCTCTTGGCGAGAGCCTGGTCGAGAGCCCGTGTCTCGGGAAGATATGAAATCGACGAAGAGGAAGAGCTACCGCCGAAGAGACCGGCGAACAAACCGCCGCTGCTCGGCTGCTTCTGGCCGATGACCTCGCTGCGCAACTCGCCATTGTTGCCGGTCAGGGCGATGTTCATCGCCTCTGCCGGAAGCGGCTCGGCCGACTGGATCGGCGCGATCGGTTCGATCGGTTCGATGATCTTGGCAACCAGCTTCTTGGCCGGCTTGGCATCGGCCACCTGGGTTGCCTGCGTGCTCTTGCCCTTCTTGGCCAGGAACGCCTGCCGTTCAGCGTCGGCCTTGGCCTTGGCCGCCTCGCGCATCGCCAGTTTCCTGGCTTCGAGCGCCTTGGCTTTGGCGGCTTCCTTGTCGGCAACGATCTTGGCCTCGATCTTCTTGATCTGGGCGAGGTCGTCGGGCGTCGGGTTTTTCTTCTTCTTGAGAAGCTTCAATTGCGACGCATCACTCTTGACGGCGACGTTGATTGCAGAAGTTGTTTCAGCCGAAGGCTGTGCGGCCATATTTGCCGGCACGCCGGCGGAGGCTGGGGAACTCATGCCGAGTGCGGCGCAAAGTCCCAGGAAAATGAAGCTGCGAAGCTGCATGGCGAAGATCCGATCGTTCTATGCTTGTTGCCCACGGCGTCGCCCAGCGCCCCCCAAGGGCGCCGGAAATGCCGCGCGCAATCTATAGTCGAATAAGCGCGGCTGCCTCAAGCGCGAGGCCCCGCCTCACCCCGTCGAATCTTCGTGATCTTGCTGCATTTGCCGCGACTGTGTTCAAACGACCACAGATCGCGGTTTCAAGCGTGGAAGACTATTGGTTCGGGACCTGCGGGGTCGCCGGTGCGGCGGGAGCCGTGCCGTTGGTCGCCGGCGGCGTCGAACCGGCGGCAGGCGCCGTGGCCGGGGCAGTCGCCGGAGCCGAAGCGTCGTTGCCGGAAGGCGGCGTCGGCGTGGTGCTGCCGGCGGGCGTCGGGGGGGGCGAGCCGGGCAACTGGGTGAGCACGTCTTT
>NZ_RZOM01000948.1:0-2426 GCF_003999175.1 Mesorhizobium sp. M7A.F.Ca.ET.027.03.2.1
ATACAGAACCTCGGTGTCGGGCACGAGCGTCACGAAGCCGTGCGCGAAGCCTTTCGGCACCAGAATCTGGTTGCCCTTTTCGGCCGACACTTCGAGAGCGACCCATTTTCCGAAGGTTTTCGAACCGCGGCGAATGTCGACCGCGACATCGAGAATGCTGCCCCGGATGACGCGCAGCAGCTTGTCCTGGGCGCGCGGCGCAAGCTGATAGTGAAGCCCTCGCAAGACGCCCGCCGCGGCGGAATAGGAATGATTGTCCTGCACGAAAGCCAAGTCTATGCCGGCCTGCGAAAACCGCTCGGCATTGTAGGTTTCCACGAAGAAGCCGCGTGCGTCGCCATGTCGCTTCGGCACGATTTCCAGCACGCCATCGATGCCAAGGGGCCTGACCTCCAACACCTAGCCCTCCGACAAGTCGACGACACGCCGGCGCAGATAGGCGGCATATTCATTCTTGCCCAGGTGGTCGGCGCGACGCAGAACCTGGTCCACTGTCAGCCAACCCTGTTCGAAGGCGATCTCTTCGGGACAGGCGACCTTGATGCCCTGGCGGTGCTCGATGGTGCGCACGAATGACGAGGCCTCATGCAGGCTGTCATGCGTGCCGGTGTCGAGCCAGGCATAGCCACGCCCCAACCGATGCACATGCAACTGGCCGCGCTCGAGGTAGACGTTGTTGACCGCCGTGATCTCGAGCTCGCCGCGCGCCGAGGGGCGGATGGCAGGGGCGATGTCGACGACGTCGTTGTCATAGAAGTAGAGACCGGTAACCGCCCAGTTGGATTTCGGCGCCTGCGGCTTTTCCTCGATCGTCAGCGCCGTTCCCGTGGCCTTGTCGAAGGAAACCACGCCATAACGCTGGGGATCCTCGACATGATAGGCGAACACCGAAGCGCCCTTTTCGCGCGAGGCAGCGTCGCGGCAAAGCTGCGACAGCCCGTCGCCGAAATAGATGTTGTCGCCGAGGATCATCGACACGTTGTCCTTGCCGATGAAATTGCGGCCGATGATGAAGGCCTCCGCCAGCCCGTTGGGCTGCGGTTGCTCGGCATAGGACAGGTCGAGGCCGAACTCCGATCCATCGCCAAGCAGATCGCGAAAAACCGGCAGGTCACGCGGCGTCGAAATGATCAGAATTTCACGGATACCCGCGAGCATCAGAACGCTCAGCGGATAATAGATCATCGGCTTGTCGTATATCGGCAGAATTTGCTTAGAGACTGCTAATGTTAGTGGATAAAGACGCGTTCCACTGCCTCCAGCAAGGATAATTCCTTTCAAGAAGCTCTCCTTGACATGCCTGAACCCCCCGGCCCCAGCCGCCCGTGCTTAGGTTCCACGCAATGGCTTGTCAATCTCGGCGTTCGGCAAACGACCGGGTCCCGATCCGACGCCAATCCATGGCCAATTGCAGGCGACGCATTGCTATCGTCTTGCCAAGGCCGGCCTGACGGGAACAAGCAGATTGTCATCATGGGCCTCGGTCGACTCGCCTCTCTGGCTTAACCGCCCAGCGAATCCCTTGTGAAAGATAATGCCATTCATATAGGCGAAAGTCATCGCAAGCGCCGCCGTTCGCAAGGGATAATCGACCAGGGAATGAACGAGCAGAGACGATACTGAGAGAAATGCCATTTTCTGCAGCGGATCTCGCCGTGCCGCAAGGGAAAACGCAAAAAGCAATATCGAGTAGGCCGCGACCAGAAAGACAACAGGCGCGCCACCTTCAAGTGCCAATTCCAGATAATCATTGTGGGCGTGATTGACGTAGGGCTTGAAGATCATCTCTCCCTTTTCGTAAATCTGGTAGACTTTCGGAAAACTCCCAAAGCCGACGCCCGTCGCCCAGTTCTCTTCAATTCCCGCGATCGTGGTGCGAGCAAATTCGGCCCGTCCAAAGGCCGGGTCAACCACTTCCGCATCGATCTTCGTCCACGCTCCGATCGTGTAGAGCGAAAGCCCGATGAAGACAGCGGGTATTCCATACCCGCCCAGCCTCGAGCGCGCGGACAGAAAGACGACTGATATTATGGTGATCGCCAGCCCTATCAGAATACCGGCGCGCGAACCGGCGGCCAGAAGCAGCAGCAGCAGCGTTATCAAACCGAGCGACCCGGACAGAAGGTGCCCGCGAAACAGGCCGTAGTAGACGACGAAGGGGATGGAGACGAAGAGCAAAGCTGAAAAATGGTTCTGGTTGGCAAACAGTCCCGCATTGATCGTGAACGGCAGCAAACCCTGTATGGCAACCGTATCGGAGAGCGAATACTGGATCGCCGCAGCCAATCCGTTACAGATGACACCCATCAAAAAGAAGGGCAGAAGGCCGTAGACCTGATCTGGGCGCAAGCGGGTGACGCTCAGAAAGAATGCAGCCATCGCCACGAAGTACAACAGACACTCGATCGTGCGTCCCACGCCGACAC
>NZ_RZOM01000949.1:0-2426 GCF_003999175.1 Mesorhizobium sp. M7A.F.Ca.ET.027.03.2.1
CTGGAAACCAGTGCGCCGTTGTTGGACTTCAGACCAAGCGACTCAGCGATGTCGGAGGTGACCGGCTGGATTTCCACACCGAGCCAGCCGCGCTGCACGGAACCGCTCTTCATCAGGTCCTGAACGACCTGCTTGGCGGTCGAAGCGGGAATGTCGAAGGCGATGCCGACGCTGCCGCCGGATGGCGAGAAGATCGCGGTGTTGATGCCGACGACCTGGCCGTTGAGGTTGAAGGTCGGACCGCCAGAATTGCCGCGGTTGACCGATGCGTCGATCTGGATGAAGTCGTCATAAGGGCCAGCGCCGATGTCACGGCCGCGGGCGGAGACGATGCCGGCGGTGACGGTTCCACCAAGGCCGAACGGATTGCCGACGGCCACCACCCAGTCGCCGACGCGAACCTTGGAGTCATCGGCGAAGTCGACATAGGTAAACTTGCCGACGCCGTCGACCTTGAGCACGGCGAGATCGGTGCGCGGGTCGGTGCCGACCAGCTTGGCGTCGAGTTCCTTGCCGTCATGCATCACCACGGTGAAGGCCGAGCCTTCCGAAACAACGTGATTGTTGGTGACGAGATAGCCGTCATCCGAGATGAAGAAGCCCGAGCCCTGGGCAACCGGCCGCGGCTGATCGTTGTTGCGGTCGCGGTGGCTGAAGCGCCTGTTGCCGCCACCCTGGCCGTCCTGGTCACCAAAGCCACGGAATTCCTTGAAGAAGCGGCGCAGCTGTGGATTGTTGGGCAGGTTGTTCATGCCATCCTGGTCGTCGGACGGGTCGGAGCCATCATCGGCGGCCGGGCTGATCTTGGCCTTGACCTTGACACTGACAACGGCGGGAGAAACGCGCTCGACGACATCGGCGAAGCCCGGCACCTGCGGCGCCTCGACGCGCACGGCATCGGCCAGAACAGGGCTGGTTCCGCTGGTCAGCGCGCCAACCCCGATCGCACCGGCCACGGCGACAGATGCGACGGCAGCCATGAGACGCTTGCGGGTGACGGAATATGAATTGGGGGCAATATTCATGGATCTCTTATCCTCTTTCAACGGACGCTGCTTGGTCGGCATCCTCGGAAAGGAGAATTAGAGCGGCACACATTACAGCGCCATTTCCGACACATGAAACTTTGGTAATGCTTGGGAGTGACGGCGGACGTCAGTCGCGGCGCAATATGGCGTCCAACGATGCCTGTTCTTCGGCGGACAGGGATTTTGTTGCCAGCACGCGGCGCGACCGCGCGGTCAGCACGATGAAAACGCCTCCCACCAGCAACAGCAGGACGGGCGTGCCCCACAGCAACGCATTGCGCAGGTCGAATCGCGGCTTCAGCAGCACGAACTCGCCATATCGCGAAACCACGTAGTCCATCACCTGCTGGTCGGTGTCGCCGGCGACGAGGCGCTGACGCACAAGGACGCGCAGGTCGCGGGCAAGGTCGGCATCGGATTCGTCGATCGACTGGTTCTGGCAGACCATGCAGCGCAAGCCTTCCGACAGCGCCCGCGCCCGCGCCTCCAGCGTCGGATCAGGCAGCACCTCGTCAGGCTTCACCGCCGAGGCCGTGCCGGCAAAGAACAGCGCCAGCAGCAGGACAATGGAGGTCAGAGAAAACCGCGCGTTCATGGCAGGGTCGCGGATGGCACCGCGCTCGCCTGCTTGCGCCGCCGCGACGGCGCGCCGACGCGCAGGCGCCGGTCCATCAGTGACATCGCCGCGCCCGCCATCATCATCAGGCCGCCGCCCCAGATCAACGTCACCAGCGGCTTCCACCACAAACGCACGACGACGGAACCGTCATTGCCCTCGTCGCCGAGCGAGATGTAGAGCTGCGAGAAACCAATCGTCCTGATGCCCGATTCCGTCGTCGTCATCTGCCGCACCGGATAAAACCGTTTGGCGGAGCTGATTTCGCCAACAGGGCTGCCGCTGACGCCGATCAGTTCGAAGCGGCCGAGATCCTCGCTGTAATTCGGTCCCTGGGCCGGATAAAGCCCGACGAAACGCAGCGTATGGCCGGACAGTTCGACGGTCTCACCGGCATGCATCGACAGGATCTTCTCGGTGCCGAAGCAAAGTGTGCCGACGATGCCGAGCGTGGTCAGGCCGAGGCCAAGGTGAGCGAAGGCAGTGCCGAAGACCGAGCGCGGCAGGCCGAGCAAGCGCCTGACCATGATCCCGGCGGCGACATTCCCGACCCCCGATTTGACGTCGAGATCGGTGAGCGCGCCAAGGATCAGCCAGACGGCAAGGCCAACGCCCAGAGCTGCGAACACCGAGGCGCCGTCGATGAACAAAGCGGTGACCAACGTCGCCAGCAGCGCCGCTGCAAATGCCAACATCAGGCGCTGCGCGACGGCGAAGACATCGCCGCGCTTCCAGGCAAGCAACGGCCCGAACGGAACCACGAGCAGCAACGGTACCATCAG
>NZ_RZOM01000094.1:0-9924 GCF_003999175.1 Mesorhizobium sp. M7A.F.Ca.ET.027.03.2.1
TCCTTGCCCTGGAACATGTCGGCGGCGGTCAGACCGCCCGACGACATCATGAACATGAGGCGAGGCGATTGGCCGGGCGCCACGCCCAGCTCTCCCGCCACCCTTTGCACATAGCGTGACAGAATCGGCGACAGATAGGCATCGACCACCGCGGTGTCGCCGCGGCCGACCAGCTTGATCAGCGGCGAGACCTCATGGCTGACGGAGACTTGGGCGAAACCAAGTTTGCGGCAGACTTTTGCCACCGCCTTCTCGTGGTCGGGGTATTTCCAGGCGTGCATGAAGACGATGGCGACCGCATCGATGCCATCGGCCCTGGCCTGTTCGATCGCCGGCCGGCAGGCGGCGATGTCGAGCAATTGTTCGACGCGGCCATCGGCGCGCACGCGCTCGTTGATTTCGATGACGCGCTCGTAGAGCTGTTCGGGAAGGATGATCTCCTTGGCGAAGATGTCCGGACGCGCCTGGTAGGCGATCTTCAGCGCGTCGCGAAAGCCCTTGGTGATGAGCAAAAGCACGCGGTCACCCTTGCGCTCCAGCAGCGCATTGGTGGCGACTGTGGTGCCCATCTTGATGTCGCCGATCAGGCCGCTTGGGATCGTGTCGCCGGCCGACAAGCCAAGAAGGTCGCGAATGCCCTGGATGGCAGCATCGTTATAGGCTTCGGGGTTTTCGGAGAGAAGCTTGCGCGGGTGCAGCCCGCCTTCCGGATCTCGGCCGATGATATCGGTGAATGTGCCGCCGCGGTCGATCCAGAAATCCCATTTTGCGGTCATGACAGCCCCTGGCGCTTTTACGTTCGATCGGTGGTTCGGCACATGCTGTTAGTTCGCCACGGCCTGAGCGGCAATCGCAAATGAACCAGACGATGTTACATGTCGAAACGCAACGTTACGAAACTCATGGCCGTCTGACGCATTTGTCCTTCGACCGCTCACGGCAACGTGAGCGTGTGTTGAAGGAGAGACAAATGAAAAAGCTCATTCTCGCGTCCGTTTCCGCTCTGGCCTTGCTTGGCGTCGCCGCCTGCAGTGACAGCGGTACGGACAATACCACCACCCAGAGCACCAATCCGCCGGCCGCCGAGGAACCGATGAAGCCGGCTGCCCCGGAAGCCACGCCGCCGGCCGCGACGCCTCCGGCAACGGATAATTCGACCACGAAGAGCATCACACCCGAGAAGCCTGCCGAGCCGGCTCCGGCAACACCAGCTCCTGCGCCCGCGCAGTAGTGAGCAAGCAGTACTTCGTGTGATGAATGAGAAAGGCCGGCTCGCGCTGGCCTTTTTCATATTGTCCGAGCGCCGTGGCGTTCGAGTCCGATCGATTTGTCGCGCAAAGCCTGCGGCACTGTCCCGGCTTGATAGGAGCGGGCGGTGGCTCTAAGAAGCAGGCCATGTCCATTTGGGATCGCCTCGGCGAATTCATCACCCGCGTTTCATCCTCAGCCTCGTCGGGTGTCGCCGACGTGGTCGAGGCCGTGCGCACGATTTTCGCCGGCGATGCGGATTTGCGCCGGCGTGTCGCCTTTTCGGTGGCGATGATCGCGCTGTCGGCCAAGATGGCCAAGGCCGATGGTATCGTCACCCAGGACGAGGTGCGCGCCTTCCAGGAAATATTCGAAGTGCCGCCGAAGGAGACGCGCAATGTGGCGCGTCTGTTCGATCTCGCCCAGCGCGACGTGGCCGGTTTCGAGACCTATGCCGAGCGGATGGCGCAGATGTGCGGTTCCGGGCATTCCAATTGTGTGATGCTGGAAGACATACTCGACGGTCTGTTCCACATCGCCAAGGCCGACGGGCTGGTGCACGAGCGCGAAGGCCATTTCCTGCACCGCATCGCCGAGATTTTCCGCATCGACGAAGCGCATTACGAGACCATCATGGCGCGACATGTCAACCTGGGCGCCGGGGATCCCTATGTCGTGCTTGGCATCGAGCGCGGCAAGCCGTTCGAAGAGGTCAGGAAGCGCTATCGCAAGCTGGTTTCCGACAATCATCCGGACCGGCTGATTGCGCGCGGCCTGCCTCAGGAATTCATCAAGATCGCGACCACCAGGGTGGCGGCGATCAACGTTGCCTACGAGATGATCGAGCGGGGCCTGCGCCACGCATGAGCGGCTTTCTGCCCGACGAGCCACGTGCCGAAGTCAGGGTATCGCCGAATTTCGGCCCGCGGCGTGAGACGCCCAGGCCTGACATGATCGTGCTGCACTACACCGGTATGGCGACCGGCGCCGGGGCCGAGGCCTGGCTTTGCGATCCGGCCAGCGAGGTTTCGTCGCATTATCTCGTCCACGAGAATGGCCATATCGTGCAGATGGTCAGGGAAAGCGACCGCGCCTGGCATGCCGGCAAGAGTTCGTGGTTCGGACGGGCCGACATCAATTCCTGTTCGGTCGGCATAGAGATCGTCAATCCGGGGCATTCGCTGGGCTATCCCGGTTTCCCCCGGCGGCAGATCGATGCGGTGGTCGGGCTGTGCCGTGGGATCGCCGGTCGGCATTCGATCGCCGCCGAGCGGGTACTCGCGCATTCCGATGTTGCGCCGGGGCGCAAGATCGATCCCGGCGAGAAGTTTCCGTGGCGGACGCTGTTCGAGGCCGGTGTCGGCCATCTCGTGGCGGCCGCGCCCGTCAGGCGAGGCGCCACTCTGACAACCGGCGATACCGGCGGCGACGTCGAAGCGTTGCAGTCGATGCTGGCCCTCTACGGCTATGGCGTTGAAATATCCGGCGTTTTCGACCGGCAGACGGAGGCGGTGGTCGAGGCCTTCCAGCGCCATTTCCGGCCGCGCAAGGTGGACGGCGTTGCCGACGGCTCGACGCTGCGGACGCTGCAAAGGCTGCTTGCTTCCATGAGGCGCTGACCCCCGGGAGAGCCTCTCCCAAGCAATTCTTTCCAATCCTTAAGTTACAAGCTGTCACTCAAAGTGACTTGCCTGGCCTTGTTTGACACCAATTCGGGCGTCAAACGGCTGACGTGTAGATGTCGGACCCCAAGCCCCCCGGGTTGTTCCGACGTTGGTTAGGCGTTGCTGCGTGAACATCTTCGCGCGGTTCAGACAGAACAGGATCACATGCAGAAATTTACCGTTTTAACGGCAGCTCTTGCTGCCGGCGTAATGACTTTTGCCTTCAGTGCCGCAGATGCCGCGCCCCTCAGCCCGCGAGCCGATCAAGGGCCTGTCGTGGCATCCGCGAAAAGCGGCAAGGCCCCACAGGCCAGAAGCGGCAAGGCAGGCCACGACGCCAAGGCGACGAAGCGGGCTTCCGCGAAAATGGAAAAAGCAAGCTGGTCCAAGCCGAAGAAGTCCGCCAGAAAGCAGACGAAGCGTGGCCGAAAAACCGTCGACATGACGGCAACGGCGTCGATCGGTGTCCGCAACGCGGCAGCCTCGGCGGCCGCGGTGGCCAGCAGCGGGCAGTATTCCGCAATCGTTGCCCGCTATGCGGCGATCGAAGGCGTTCCGGTATCGCTCGCCTCGGCGGTTATCCAGATCGAAAGCAACTATCGGCCCAACATCATCGGCGGCGCAGGCGAGATCGGCCTGATGCAGATCAAGCCGGCCACGGCTCGGATGATGGGCTATAGCGGCTCCGCCAAGGGCCTGTTCGATCCTGACACCAACATCAAATACGGCATGAAATACCTTGCCATGGCGCGCAGCCTCGGTGGCGGCACGACCTGCGGCACCATCCTGAAATACAATGCCGGCCACGCCGCAACGCGGATGAACCCGGTGTCGGCCGCCTATTGCGGCAAGGTCAAGGTGCAGATGGCTGCGCTTGGATCGCCCGCATAAGTCTGCTTTTTCGTTTGCGTTTTCGGGCGCGAACCCCTTTATACGCTCTGCCAGCTGGCTGGGCGGCCGCACCCGCAAACGCCGAAAGGTCGTGGGTGAGGAAAGTCCGGGCTCCATGGAAACACGGTGCCGGTTAATGGCCGGCGGGGGCGACCCCAGGGAAAGTGCCACAGAAAGCAAACCGCCACGATCCGGCTTGCCGGATTCGGGGTAAGGGTGAAAGGGTGGGGTAAGAGCCCACCGCGCGACTGGCAACAGGAGCGGCACGGTAAACCCCACCGGGAGCAAGACCGAATAGGGACGGTGCGAGGGGAAACCCTCGAGGGCTGTTTCCGGCTCACCGTCCGGGTAGGTTGCGTGAGGCACATGGCAACATGCGCCCAAGATGAATGGCCGCCACGTTCTCGCCTCGCAAGGGGCGAGGGCCATACAGAACCCGGCTTACAGGCCAGCTGGCAACTCTCTCCCCCGATATCAAGAGAAGTCTCTTGAATTCAGCAGGTTGCGCCCTCGGGCGCGCCTGTTGATTCAAGCCTGCCCGGCCGTTCATCCGTGCGAGCGAGAGTCGGCCATTGCTTGAAGCCGGTGCGATTAAATCGTACCATGATCGGGAAATGGTACCGGGAGCCTCTCATGGGACAGGTCGACAAACGCAGCATCACGCTGTCGCCGGAACTGGCGCAGGCGGTGGATGATGTCGTCGCCGCCGGCGAATATGCTTCCGCCAGCGAAGTGATCCGCGATGCGCTGCGGCAATGGAAGGATCGGCGCGATCTCTTCGGCTATACGCTCGATGAGTTGCGCAAGCTGGTGCAGGAAGGGATAGACAGCGGGCCGGGACGATTTGCGTCGATGGATGAAATCAAGGCCGAGGCGCGGAGGCGCTTGCGATCTGACGACGCAGCATGAATTCGCTATTCATCGTCCGGAACGCGCGCGCAGAAGACGATTTGATCGCGATCTGGCTTCATGTTGCACACGATAGCGAGGTCGCAGCGGATAGGTTGCTCGATCGCATCGAGGCACGGTGGCAGCAACTGGAGACCTATCCCTTCTCCGGCGCGCCGCGCGATGACATCGCGCCCGAGATCATTCATGTACTGCACGGCTATCGCAACATAGCCGACGATCTCGGCCCGTGATCGGTCCGGTTAGCCGCCGATCTTGTCCAGCGACGTCTCAATTGCCTTCCAGAGCTCTTCAACCGGCTCGCAGCCGACCGAGAGGCGAACGAAGCCGGCGGCAACGGCATCGCCTCGCTTCAAGCGCCGCTCGGCGGAGGTGTGGACGCCGCCGAAGGATGTCGCGGCCTGCATCAAGGCGCAATTGTTGATGAAATCCTCGGCCTTGTCCTCCGAGGCGAGCTCGAAAGAGATCAGAAAGCCGAAGCGCTCCATCTGGGCACGGGCAAGGTTGTGCGACGGATCGCCTTCCAGTCCGGGATAACGCAGGCCGCTGATTGCCCGGTGGCCCTGCAGCCGCCGCGCGATGACTTCCGCCGAGGAACACATGCGATCGAAGCGCACATCCAGTGTCTCCAGGCCGCGATGCACCAGCCAGGCTTCGAATGGTCCGGGAATGCTGCCGGAAACTTCGCGCCAGCCGGTCACGGCGGCGATGATCTCGGCATTGCGGCTGGCGACATGGCCGAACAGCACATCTGAATGGCCGTTGGGTGCCTTGGTGTCGGCGGCAACGACGATATCGGCGCCATGGTCGAGCGGCCGCTGGCCGAAGGGTGTCATGGTCGTGTTGTCGACCACAAGGATCGCGCCGGCTTTGTGAACAGCATCGGCAACGGCGGCGATATCGCAGATATCCAACCCCGGATTGGCAGGGGTTTCGACAAAGGCGAGGCGATAGCCATCGAAGCCGCCGTCGAGGAAGGTCGAGGTAGGCCTGACATCGTAGACGATGCCGAGCGGCTTGAGGAAGCGATCGGCCAGCGCTCTTGTCGTGTGGTAGCCGTCCGATGGCAGCAGGATACGGTCGCCAGTCTTGAGCACGGCAAAAAACGCCGCCGAGATTGCCGCCATTCCTGAAGGGAAGGCGACGCAAGGCGCGTCCTCCAGATGGGCCAGCATATGTTCGACCGCGTCCCAGGTCGGGTTGCTGAATCGCCCGTACTGGTTGAAACCGGTGGCGTCGCCGGGCGCATGAAAGATGGCGGCCATGGTCAGTGGCAGGGGAATGGAATCGCCCATGGCAAGCCCGCTGCGACGCAGGTGAGGAAGCGCTGCAGCGCGTGACTTTGCAGTTTCGGACATCGAATTTCCAACCCTGTTTGCGACCGACGAGATGTGGCGAGACGCTATGCCCGGCAGCGGCGCGCGGCAAGGCGCGTCCGGTTGGGCCAGGCGGCTCTAAACGGTTCGTTAGGCTTAATAGACCATAAAGACGAGACGTGTCGGCGAGGCTGCTCTCATTGGTCGCGGCGCGCATGTTTGTGAAGCCTAATCCCGTTGACGCCCATAGTGCCCCATGATATCCCATCTAGACATCAAAGCCTTCGTTCCGTGTCAGGGTAAAGCGTACGCCAATCGGGCAGCCGCGGCGGCTGCGCGTTTGCCGGTTTTTGCCCGTGCAGACGAGGCTGATACGGGGCAGGGAACGCGCCGCGGCGGCGCGGGCGACAAGATGGAGAGGGGTGCGGCGGCGAAAGCGGCTGTAGCGTTTAATGGACCGGTTTCTGTCAAACACGGTGAGCAGGATCGATGCGAAGGGACGGGTGTCCGTTCCCGCGCATTTCCGTGCGGTCGTGCAGAAGCGCGGCTATTCGGAACTTTATGCGCTGCGCTGCCTGGATCTGCCGGCGATGGATGTCGGCGGGCTCGATCTGCTCGACCGCTACGAGCAGCGCATCGCGCTCGAGGATCCCTTCCTGCAGACGGCGGACGACATGTCGTTCTTCTGCCATGGCGACGGAACCTTCTTGAAACTCGACCAGGACGGCCGCATCACGATGAGCGATTTCCTTCGCGAACACACCGGCATTTCGGCGGAAGTGGCCTTTGTCGGGCGCGGCAATTTCTTTCAGATCTGGGAGCCGGGACGGCTTGCCGCCTATGGGGCGCAGGCGCGGGCACGGCTTTTGCAGCTTCGGCAGGGGACGAAGCCTGGGGAGCGACCGGAATGACGGCAGGCCACGGCGATGACCTTCCTCACGCCGTCGATGGGCACGCCGTTGGCGGATCGGCCCGCCACATTCCGGTCCTCCTTGCCGAAGTGCTTGAAGCACTGGCGCCGGCGCAGGGCGACCTCATCATCGACGGCACGTTCGGCGCCGGCGGCTACACCAGGGCCATTCTGGCGACGGGCGCTTCCGTGGTGGCGATCGACCGCGATCCGGATGCCATTGCGGCCGGGCGCGATCTGGAAGTGCAGTCGGGCGGCCGGCTGCGGCTGGTGCAGGCGCCGTTCTCGACGCTGGACGAACATGTCGAGAGCGCCGACGGCGTCGTGCTCGACATTGGCGTGTCCTCGATGCAGCTCGACCAGGCGGAGCGCGGGTTTTCGTTCCGCGCCGACGGGCCGCTCGACATGCGCATGGCGCAGGCTGGTTTGAGTGCTGCCGACGTGGTCAATTCCTTCAAGCCAGGCGACCTTGCCCGTATCTTCGGCTTCCTCGGCGAGGAGCGCCACGCCGGACGCATTGCCCGCATGATCGAGGCTCGCCGCGAAAAGCGCCCGTTCGAGCGCACGCTGGAGCTGGCCGACGCCATCGAGACGCATATCGGCCGGGCGCCGAAGGACAAGATCCATCCGGCGACGCGCGTCTTCCAGGCGCTGCGCATCTTCGTCAATGACGAGCTTGGCGAACTGGCCAAGGCCCTGTTCGCGGCCGAACGCGCGCTGAAGCCGGGCGGACGGCTCGCCGTGGTCACCTTCCATTCGCTGGAAGACCGCATCGTCAAGCGTTTCATCGCCGACCGGGCCGATGTTGCGACCGGCTCGCGGCATTTGCCCGAGGCGCATGCCCGCACCGCGACGTTTCGCAAGGCGGGCGGCGGAGTGACTGCCGGCGACGCCGAGGTGGCGGCCAATCCGCGCGCCCGTTCGGCCAGGCTGCGCGCGGCAATCCGCACGGATGCGTCGGCGCGCAGCAGCGATTTTTCGATTTTCGGCCTTCCAAAGCTTCCCGGCCCAACACTTCCCGGCACAGGCCGGCCGGGGGAGAGGTAGCTAAGTGTTTCGTACCAGCGACATTGTCCTGATCGCCGTCATGGTTGCGGTCGCGGCCCTTACCTACAAGGCCAAGCGCGAGGCCGAGGAACAATTGGCCGCGGTGCAGAAGATCCATGCGCAGATACGCTATGAGGAGGATACGATCGACCTGCTCAAAGCCGACTGGAGCCTGCTTACCCAGCCGTCGCGGCTGCAGAAGCTGGCTGAACTCTACAAGTCGCAGCTCGAACTCGAGCCGGTCAGCGCCCGCCAGATAGGCGGCATCGGCGACCTGCCGGCCAAATCCCTGGGCATCCAGGACATCCTGAACGGACGCCAGGGTGGTATGGCCGACAATTCCGACCAAGCGCCTTCGGACAGTAAGGATCCCGTCGTGACCGGAGGCATCGCCCAATGATCGGCAAACTGCTGAAGCGTCGCGCCAGGACGAGTGAAGATGGATCGATCGTCGTCGAGGGCGCCCGCAAGGCGACCGGCGGCAAGGGCAGGACGCGCATCGTCATGACGATGGCGGTGTTCTTCGGTATCTTCTCGACCATATCAGGGCGGCTGGTCTACCTCGGCTTCCAGACCCCCGACATGTCGGGCGGTCCGCAGAGCCGGGTGACGGCATCGCGGCCCGACATCGTCGACCGCAACGGCGAAGTGCTGGCCACGGATATCAAGACGGCGTCGCTGTTTGCAGAACCGCGCCGCATTGTCGACGCCGACGAGGCGATCGAGAAGCTGTCGACGGTGCTTCCGGACATCGACTATGAGCAGACCTACCATAAGCTGAAGAGCGGCGCCGGTTTCGTCTGGCTGCAGCGGCAGCTGACGCCCAAGCAACAGTCCGACATCATGCAACTCGGCATTCCCGGTTTCGGCTTCCGTACCGAAAAGCGCCGCTTCTATCCGAGCGGCGAGACCTCGTCCTACATTGTCGGCCTCACCAACATCGACAACCAGGGCATCTCCGGAATGGAGAAATATGTCGACGAGCAAGGCTTGAGCGACCTGCAGGCATCGGGCCTTGCCATTGCCAAGGATCTCAAGCCGGTAAAGCTTTCGATCGATCTGCGCGTGCAGCATGTGGTGCGCGACGAGATCGCCGCCGGCCTGGAGCGCTATCGTGCCATGGGCGCCGGCGCCGTCGTGCTCAACGTCAAGACCGGCGAAGTGGTGGCCATGGCCTCGGTGCCGGATTTCGATCCGAACAATCCCTACAATGCACAGGACAAGGACCGGCTGAATCGCATGTCGGCGGGCCTCTACGAGATGGGCTCGACCTTCAAGAGCTTCACCTCAGCCATGGCGCTCGATTCCGGCAAGGCGACGATGGCGAGCCGCTTCGATGCTTCGCATCCAATCCGGGTCGGCCATCAGGCCATTCACGATTTCCACGGCAAGAACCGTGTGCTGTCGTTGCCGGAGGTGTTCCTCTATTCGTCCAACATCGGATCGGCCAGGGAAGCCGAGATGGTCGGCATCGAGGGCCATCGCGAATTCCTGCATCGCCTTGGCCTTCTGGACAGGATGCAGACCGAATTGCCGGAGACTGCCCGTCCGACTGAACCGAAGGTCTGGAAACAGGTGAATTCATTCACCATCGCCTTCGGCCATGGCGTGTCGACGACGCCGCTGCAAGCGGCTGTGGGCTGCGCGGCGTTGATGAATGGCGGCTTCCTGATGAACCCTACCTTTTTGGTGCGTACGCAGGCGGAAGCGATGGCCACCGCCAAGAAAGTGGTGAGCGAAAAGACCGTCGAAGGCATGCGCTACCTCTATTCGCTCAATGCCGAGAAGGGCTCTGCCCGAAACGCCAGAGTCCCCGGCTACCGCGTTGGTGGCAAGACCGGAACGGCCGAGAAGGTCGTCAATGGCCGCTACTCCAAGGACTTGAATTTCAACACTTTCGTCGCCGCCTTCCCGATGGACGATCCGCAGTATCTGGTGT
>NZ_RZOM01000950.1:0-2422 GCF_003999175.1 Mesorhizobium sp. M7A.F.Ca.ET.027.03.2.1
CAAGGGGAGGGAGACTTCCATTGGCGCCGACCCAGGCTAATCGCCGGTCTTCTGGCGCCAAAGAAGACTTGAAAGCACGCGGCAGCGTTCCCTCCCCCTTGTGGGGAGGGTTAGGGTGGGGGTCCTCTTCGCAAAAATCCATATGCGATAGCCCTGCCGTAAACAGGGAGAAAGAAGCTGGCGGGAAGCGCCGCACCCCCTTGCAACGCTGAAGATTGGCGAAACCAAAGGCGACAGCGTCCTCCCCGTTTACGGGGAGAAGATGGCGGCAGCCAGATGAGGGGCGGCGCAAACGCCGATCATGACTCGCTAAACTTTGTAACGGTCACATTTTTCCCATGGTGCGCCACCTCCCTTTGCGGGCATCATGAAGGGCAACATCTTCCCACAGGACCCACCATGACCGCCCTTCCCGGCATCGCCGACATCCACGCCGCCGCCGCGCGTCTCTCCGGCTTGATCATCGAAACCCCCTTGATCGAATCGCAGGAGCTGAACAGACGCTTCGGGGGCCGCATCCTGTTCAAGCCGGAGACGCTGCAGCGTACCGGCTCGTTCAAGTTCCGTGGCGCCTACAACAAGTTGTCGTCGCTGAGCGAGGCGGAGCGCAGCCGAGGCGTCGTCGCTTTCTCATCGGGCAATCATGCGCAAGGCGTCGCCGCTTCGGCCGCGATGTTCGGCGTCAAGGCGGTGATCGCCATGCCTTCGGACGCGCCGGCGATGAAAATTGCCAATGTGCGCAAGATGGGCGCGGAGGTGGTCCCGTTCGACCGCTTTCGCGACGACCGCATGACCGTGATCCGTCCTTACATGGAAAGAGGCATGGTGCTGGTGCCGCCTTTCGACGATCCGGCCATCATTGCCGGCCAGGGCACGATCGGTCTCGAATTGATGCGCCAGGCAAAAGCGCTTGGCGTCAACCTCGACGCGGTGATCGTCCCCTGTGGAGGCGGCGGCTTGTCGAGTGGCATCTCCGTTGCCGTCAAGGATGCCTCGCCTGACACCGCGGTCTGGGCCGTGGAGCCCGAGCATTTCGACGACACCCGCCGTTCGCTCGCCGCCGGCGCCAGGGTTTCGAACGAGCCCGGCCATAGCTCCATCTGCGACGCGCTGCTGACCGCCGAGCCTGGCGTGATCACCTTCGAGATCAACCGCAGGAACCTCACCGGTGGCATCGCCGTCTCCGACCAGGCGGCGGCGCAGGCGATGCGCGACGCCATGGCCTATCTCAAGCTGGTGGTCGAGCCCGGCGGCTGCGTGGCGCTGGCGGCACTGTCATCGGGCGAGATCGAGATGTCCGGCAAATGCGTTGCCGTGGTGCTGTCCGGCGGCAATGTCGATTTCGGCACCTATGCCGGGATCATGGCGGCGGCTTGAGACGGCGATGTCCAAGGGAATCTGATATGGAGTATCTGGCGAAGGGCTCCGCCTTGGATCACTCCTCGCCCGCCGCCAAATCGTCGCCGCGCTGAGCATGGTCATCTACCGCCCGCTCACGCGTTCCGAGCTGCCCGACGATACGGCATCCCTTGCCCGCACCCTCATCGGCAAGGTCGTGGTGCGCGAGCTGCCTGAAGGCATCGCCAGCGGCCGCATTGTCGAGACCGAGGCTTATGTGACCGGTGACGCCGCCGGACACGGTTACCGGGGGATGACCCCGCGCAACCGTTCGCTGTTTCTCGAACCCGGGCATGCCTATGTCTATCTCGCCTACGGCATCTCCTACATGCTCAATGTCTCGAGCGAGATGCCAGGGGTCGGAACCGGCGTGCTCATCAGGGCGCTCGAGCCGCTCGAAGGCATTGCGCTCATGCGGCTCAACCGCGGCATCGACCGCTTGCGCGACCTGGCGCGAGGACCGGGAAGGCTGGCCCAGGCATTGCGGATCGATCGTTCCCTCGACGGGCTCGATCTTTGCCGCAAAGGCCCGCTATGGCTGGCAACCGACGAGCATCAAGCCGGCGACATCGGGCAGGGCATCCGGATCGGCATTACGAAGGACGCGGACCGCCCGCTGCGGTTTTACGTCAAGGGGAGCGCCTTCGTCAGCGGCCCGAAATCGCTCAACGGTTAGTGGCAGTTACAAACCATGGAGATTGGCGAAAGCATTTCTCCCTTCCGCAAAGGCTGGTGCCAAGACTGGAGGTCGTGCGGCATCTAATCCAACGTCCGCCTGAACCGCACCAGTGCCACGCCGGCAAACAAGACCACGAACACCACCAGCCAGCCGATCTCCGTTGACACTGCCGGCAGTTCCGCGCCCTTCAGCATCACCGCGCGGGTGATGCGCAGGAAATGCGTCAGCGGGAAGATCTCGCCGAAGATTTGCGCCCAGTCCGGCATGCCGCGATAAGGGAACATAAAACCCGACAGCATGATCGACGGCAGGAAGAAGAAGAAGGTCAGTTGCAGGGCCTGCATC
>NZ_RZOM01000951.1:0-2421 GCF_003999175.1 Mesorhizobium sp. M7A.F.Ca.ET.027.03.2.1
CTGCAGGCCTGTGGCTGCAGCGCCGCCGTCGACAATGCAATTCCGGCGGTCAAGGATACAGCCGACCTGGTCATGCGTGGCGCCCGCGGCAAGGGCGTGGAGCAATTAATCGCAAAGCTGATAAAGCGTGATCACGCGATAGTGCCGAAGCGCCATGACGGCATCGTTCTTGGATCGTCTGGCGGCGATGATGTCTACCTGTCGCCGAGCGACACGATCCTCATTGCCGGGAGTTCCGGCATTGGCAAATCCACCTTGGCCACCGCGCTGACGGAACGCTTCGTCGAAAGTGGTTTTCAGTTCTGCGTCTTCGATCCCGAAGGCGACTATGACGGCCTCGAAGGCGCCGTTCGCCTGGGAGACGGCTCAAGCGCGCCGACAAAGGCGCAGGTGCTGGATCTGATCGCCAAGGCCGACAGCAACATTGTCGTCAATGGATTGGCCCTGCGCGTCGACGAGAGGCCGGATTTCTTTGCCGACCTGCTGCCTGGCCTGAGCAGTTTCCGCCGGCGCACCGCGAGACCGCACTGGCTCGTCATCGATGAAGCGCACCATCTTCTGCCCAAGCGGCGCGACGATACGCGGGCGGTCCTGTCATTGGAATTGCCGGGCACAATCCTGATCACCGTTCACCCCGGGGCGATCTCGACAGACGCCTTGCGCCTTGTCACAGCCATCATTGCGCTTGGCCCCAAGGCGAAGGACGTGGTGAAGGTCTTCTGCAAGGAAACTGGCATTGAGCCGCCAAAGGACATTCCAACGCCCAAAGGCGCGCGCGTGCTGTTCTGGCGGCCGCAGTCGGGCAAGAAAGTCAAGACGGTCAAGGTGGTTGAACCACGTCAGTCACTCAAGCGGCACAGCCGGAAATATGCCGAAGGCCAACTCGACGAAGCCGGCAGCTTCTATTTCCATGGCCCTGACAATGCGATGAACCTCAGGGCTCACAATCTGATGATCTTCGCTCAGATCGCCGAGGGGATAGACGACAAGACCTGGGAGTTTCATTTGCGCACCGGCGACTATTCCAAATGGTTCCGACATCAGATCAGGGACAAGGACCTGGCGCGCGAAACCGCCGAGGCGGAAGAGGACAAGACCCTGTCGGCGCAGGATAGCCGCAAGCGGGTGCTTGACGCTGTACGCCGCCGTTACACGGCTCCGGCCACAGCCCCGGAGTGACACTCGAGAGCCAAGGCAACTAAGCTATCGCTGCACGCGAAAACTTTTTCAGTCAGGCAACGCCGCCACCGCGACAATTTCGATGACGATGTCGGCTTGTGAAGCCCCTCCTCTCAGAGCTCTTGACCCTCAGCCTATCAAATCATCTATTCTGATCGGCAGATCGCGAATGCGCTTGCCGGTGGCATGATAGACGGCACTCGCCACGGCGGCAGCCGTTCCGACATTGCCGAGTTCGCCCAAGCCCTTGACGCCGGCAGGATTGACCTGGTGGTCGATCTCGGGGACCAGGATAACGTCGACCTGTTTGATGTCGGCGTTGACCGGCACGAGATAGTCCTGCAGGTCGCGATTGACGTAGCGCGCGTGTCGCTGATCGATTTCCGTGGCCTCGTGCAACGCTTGGCCGATGCCCCAGATCATGCCACCCATCAGCTGGCTGCGCGCGGTGCGCGTGTTCATGATGCGCCCGGCAGCGAAGGCTCCGACAGTGCGCGGCACCCGGATTTCGCGTGTATAGCTGTTGATGCGCACTTCGACGAACTCGGCGCCAAAGGCATATTTGACCGAATCTTCGTCGTTCTCTCCACCATGAAACTCCGATTGTCCGGCATAGAGTTTGCTGAGGGCTTCAGGCGAAGAACCCTTCGGCGCAAACTCGGCATATTCTTCGATGGCGCCGACCTGCATGGCCTTGAAGACATCGGCCAGCTTGGCGGACTTGCCGGTCTCGGTGACGACCTCTTCGTCCTTCAAATCCAGCTTCGCATTGGCCGAACCTGCCAGCGGAGCCCCCTTGCCCGCAGCGGCGGCAAATAGCTTTTCGCGTATCGCATCGCAGGCTTTCATGACTGCGGAGCAGACGCTGGCGGTCGAGATCGATCCGCCTGACACGGGAGCCGGCGGCAAGGCACTGTCGCCCATCTCGACGCTGATCTTGTCCATGCCAACCCCCAGCCTTTCGGCCGCCATCTGGCCGGCGATGGTGCGAACGCCGGTGCCGATTTCATGCGAGCCGCACTGGACCCGAACCTCGCCATCGGCGGTGAGACGAACCCGGGCCGCGCAAGGCGCGGCGGCTGTCGGATAGATTGCCGTCGCACAGCCCATCCCGACCAGCCAATCGCCGTCGCGCATCGAGCCGACCGTGGGATCGCGTTTCGACCAGCCAAAGGCCTCCGACGCCTGGTCATAGCACTTGATGAGTGAGCGGCTGGAAAATGGCTTACCTCCGATCGGCTC
>NZ_RZOM01000952.1:0-2420 GCF_003999175.1 Mesorhizobium sp. M7A.F.Ca.ET.027.03.2.1
CCTCTGGACAGCTTGCGGCGAAGCGGCGACAGTGCCTCCACTGGAGCAATTCCAGGAAAAGTGTGGAGCGGTTTTCCCCTGGCAATTGCGAAGAAACAAAAGCCGGATCAGCGATCCGAACGCTGAACCGCTCCAGCGGACAGATTGAGGCAAACGGGATGGCGGATTTCGAGCAGGGACAAACCTTCACCATCGAAGCCGGGGGCCAGCAGATCCCGCTCGAACTGAGTGCGGTCAAGCCCATCGCCGCCAGCCCGCGCCCGGGTGGCGGTTTCTCGCTGCTGTTCAAAGGCCCGCGCGACATCGCACTGCCGCAGGCGACCTATCTTTTCACCGGGGAAAGCGGCAGCCACGAGATCTTCATCGTGCCGGTCGCCGCCGATGCGACGGGGCGGCTGTACGAGGCGGTGTTCAATTAGGACCCAGTTTTGGGCTGCATGCAGGCCTATCGCATCGTGACAGGGCCTAATGCGACAATCCTTGCCGCCGGCGCCGCCCCTCACTGTCCTGCCGGACATCTCTCCCCGTAAACGGGGCGAGAGTGGCTGGCTGCGACGCCGGCGCCTTTCTTGCAACGCTGGAGATTGGCGAAATCCGCGATGGAAGCTTCCCTCTCCCCGTCACTGTACGGGGAGAGGATGCCGGCAGGCAGGTGAGGGGCAGCGCAAACGATGACCATAGACAATGATCGCATGCCAACAAATCGGTTTTGACGATCATAGATCGTCGCCCCCCGGCGGCGCACAGGCCATCAGGTCATAAACGCCCTTGTCCTCGACGACCGCGAAGCCGAGCGCGACATAAAGCCGTCTCGCCGGATTGTGCTTCTCGACATGGATCGACGCTGATTTGCCGGCTAACCATGCCTCGTCGATGAGGTCGCAGAGCAGCGCGGTGCCGTAACCCTTGCGGCGATGATGCGGCAGGAAGGCGATGTCGATGATGCGGTGCTGGGTTGGCCAGCGCTCGATATAGAGTCGGCCGATGTCTTCGCTATCGCGTTCCACCACCAGCCAATCGGCCTCGGGATAGTGTTTTCGGTAATGCGCGTGCTGGGCCTGGAACTGCATGCCGAGGAATTCGGCCTTCTGCGCCTCGCTCCACGACGTCACCGCGAGTTCTTCGAAGCGGGTCGAGGCATAGAGCCGCGACAGGAACGGCAAGTCCGCCTCCACTGCCGCACGAAAGCGGAGCCCGGCCGGGTCAGACCGGGGCCAGACCGGACGGGCCTGCTTGCCTTCCGCCACGCTGCCGGAAATCAACCGTCAGACCGGCGGCGTCAGGTCGCGCACGACGACGATCTGCTTGAGATTGTTGTCGGTCAGCGACGTCCAGTTATACTCCCATTCGGAACTGTCGACGCCCATCTGGTTGATCGTCCACAGCCCGTTGGTGCCGTCCGGCATGAGCGCCAGGCTGAACAAAGCGAGCCGGCCGTCGGCATTGTAGTTGAGCGTCAGGCGCGTCGAGCGAAGGGATGCGCCGAAATCGCGCCATCCCGACCAGTTCTGGGTATAGGCATCCCATTGCGCGTTGAATTGGAGGAAGTGCTGCTGGTCGGCCGCGACCAGCACGATATCGCCGTCGCCCTGGATGCCGGCGGCAAGCGCCTGGTTGGGCGCCCTGGAGTAGCCGGGTGTCGCCCACTGCGTCCACCTATCCGATCCGGCGGGCATCTGGCGCGTGTGCAGCACCTGGCCGTTCTGGGTCAGGGCGAACAAATTGGTGACGCCCAATGGACCGATGACCGGCGCCATCTCGATGAAACCACCTGTCTGGGTCGTGTCGATCTGCACCCAACCCGTCCAGTCGGCGGCCTTCAGGGCCTGCGCCTTCGCCTGTTGGCAGCGATAGAGATGCAGGTTCGAATTGATGCCGAACAGCGCGATGCGGCCGTCACCCTGGCGTATCGCCGAAACCGTCACCAGGCCGCCGGGGATCTGGATCCAGTCGCTCCACGGTTTGGCCGGCGGCGTCAGCACGTCGACGGTGACGACGATCGGTGTCGTCGTGCCGGGCGGCGTGATGGTTTTCTGCACCTGCACGATCTGGTCCGGATTCTGGTAGATCCACCAGATGCGGCCCTGATTGTCGGTGACGAAGACCTCGATGCGGCCATCGGCATCGCGCGCCATCGAAAGCTTCTGATAGGAGGTGGCGCCGGGCGGCGTGCCGATGCTCATCGGCGCGGTCCATTTCTCGACCGGGCCGATCTGGTTGGCGTCTTCGGTGATGAAGGACAGATTGGTGGTTCCCGATGGCTGCGCGACCACGGCGACACGGCCGTCCTTGGTGAGGCCCGCCGTCATGATCACCCAGGCGCCGGGCGCGATGAACGACCAGGCCGAGGGCCATGACCCGTTCGGCGAAAGCTGCGCCTTCTGGATCAACTGCCCCTTGGCGGAATCGATCCCCACCAC
>NZ_RZOM01000953.1:0-2417 GCF_003999175.1 Mesorhizobium sp. M7A.F.Ca.ET.027.03.2.1
TCTCAAGGGCATCGACACCGGCATTGCCGACGAGCCGATGCTGCGCGCCTGGATCCAGGATCCCGCACGGCCGGCGGCGATCTATGACGAGCGGCCCGGCCGCTGGGTGGCGGAACCGGCGTGGCCGGGACCCGGCGTCGGCGAAAAGGTGCTGAACCTTGCGCCGCATGTGCTGAGCGAAGCCAAGGGCGCAAACGCGATCCTGGAGGTTTCATCGCCACAGACGGCCGGCCTGTCGTCCGGCGCCTGGTGCGGCTATGGCGTGATGCCGACCTTGCCGGTCGACCAGCGCATGGAAGAAGGCAATGCCCTGATCTTCGAGACGGCGCCGTTGACCGATGCGGTCGAGATCCTTGGCTTCCCCGAATTCGAGGTCAAGCTCTCCTCCGACAAGCCCGTCGCCCTTCTGTCCGCCACGCTGTCGCAGGTATTTCCTGAAGGTGCCGCCTCGCGTATCAGCTACGGTATTCTCAATCTGAGCCATCGCAACGATGATCTGGACATCGCACCCATGGTGCCGGGCCAGGCGGAGACCGTCCGCGTCAAGCTGCGCTGCTGCGGGCAGCGTTTCGAGGTCGGCGAGCGTATCCGGCTGGCGCTTGCGACATCGCATTGGCCGATTGTCTTCCCGACCGCTGAGCAGGCGACGCTGTCGATCCATTGCGGCGACAGCCGGCTGATCCTGCCAGTGCGCCCACCGCAGAAGCTGGACGACACGCTGGGGGCTTTCTTGGGCGCGGAAAGCGCCGCGCCGATGGAGCAGGAGGTGCTGGCCAAGGGCGGCGGCTTCCAGCGCTCGGTGTCGACGGACCAGGTCACCGGCGAGACCGTCTATCAGGTCGTCAATGATGGCGGCACGGTGCGGCATCCACATACGCAGATGACCGTTGCGGCGAGGCATGTCGACCGGTTCACCATCCACCCCGACGATCCGAACTCGGCGGTCGGCACCTGCACATGGGACAAGTCCTATGGGCGCGGCGACTGGCAGGTGCGGCTTTCAGTGAAGGCGACGGTAAGGGCGCTGCGAAAGGTCTGGCGGATCGAGACCCACATCACCGCCCATGATGGTGATGAGCTGATCGTCGACCGCAACGAGGTCAAGGAGTATCCGCGCGATCTCAACTGAGAGCGACTGCGACGCTGCGGTTAGGCCATCGACTTCGGCAAGGCGGCGGCCAGCGCATCGACGGCCAACCGCACCTTCAGCGGCAGATGCGGCGTCTGCAGCCAAAGCGCATGGCAGTCGTAGAGATATCGAGGCTGGTCCGGCAACAGTGCGACCAGCGCGCCGGCTTCAATGCGCTCGCGCACCAGCCACCAGGGCAACCAGGCAAGGCCCATGCCGTCGGCAGCCGCGTCAGCGATGGCATCGAGATCGTCGAGCCGCAGCCGGCCGGTCGGTATGATCTCCTGCACCGGTTGCCCCTCTCGCGCAAATAGCCAGGGCTGAATGATCTGGCCGAGCCGGCGGTAGACAATTGCCTGATGGTCGGCGAGATCCTCGATCTGTCGCGGTTCGCCATGAATTCTAAGATAGGAAGGTGCGGCGCAGACGACCATGTCCTGGCGCGCGACGCGGCGTGCGATCACCCCCGCCTTGTCGCCCAGAGCACCGGTCCGAATGGCGAGATCGTAGCCATCCTCGGCAAGATCGGCGAAGCGATCGCTGAGAGATAGATCGAGTTCCAGCATCGGATATTGCCGGGCGAGTTTCAGCAGCACGGGCGTCACGCAGTGGCGACCGAAATGCGCCGGCATGGTGACGCGCAGTTTTCCGCGTGGCTCCGAAAACTGGTCGGCGGCGAGCGCATCTGCGGCGTCGGCCTCGGCCAGCACCACCCGACAGCGTTCATAGTAAGCGCGGCCGAAATCGGTCAGGCTCTGCCGGCGTGTGGTCCGGTTGAGCAGGCGAACGCCAAGCCGTTCTTCGAGAGACCGGACATGCTTGCCAACCATCGGTCCCGAGACGTCCAGGGCGACCGCTGCTGCCGCGAACGAGCCGAGATCGACGGCCTTGACGAACACAGCCATGCTTTCGAGCCGATCCATATTCGGAACTCCTGGTTTCTACTGTTCTTCTCGTGCAGCCATTTATCCCCGGGCAGCCTAGCTGCATAGCTCATTCGGTCCAGTTGATTTGGAGTATCCCGAATGACACGTGTGGTTCGCTTTCACCAGCATGGCGGCCCTGAGGTTCTGCGCATCGAGGATGCCGAGCTTCCCCCACCGGGCCCGTGCGAAGTTCAAATCCGCGTCAAGGCGCTCGGCCTCAACCGCGCCGACGCGCTGCTGCGCGCGGGTTCCTATATCGAGACGCCGAAGCTGCCCTCGGGGCTTGGTCTCGAAGCGGCGGGTGTCATCGAGGCTATAGGCGACGGCGTGAAGGAATTCGCGCCGGGCGACGGCGTCAGTGT
>NZ_RZOM01000954.1:0-2417 GCF_003999175.1 Mesorhizobium sp. M7A.F.Ca.ET.027.03.2.1
GTCCGGGCCGGCCGCCAGCTCCGCCAATTGCGCATGCTGGTCTGGCGTGATCGGCGGGCTGGCGGCAGTCTGGCTGCAGCTGGAAGCCAGCAGGCAGATAAGCATTGCGATCGGGCTGCCCCGCCTGACACGTGCCGTGGTTGGAAAAATGCCGCGATGTTCGGCCTCGAGGCTCCCGCCCGGAGTTGCTTTTCCCACCGCCCATTTCCTGTTGCCCAACATCCTATCGCGCCATCGCCGGGCCGAGGACGAGGCTGCGGATTTTCGGCGTCAGCGGCCTGACGACGTCGGCGAAGGGGTCGCCCTCGGCCCGCAAAGCCATCAATCCTTCGACCTCTTCGTCGATGGCCGCGATGGTCTCTGACTTCTGTGCGTCGGTCAGCTCCCTCATGCCGGATATGGCACCCCTGAGCTTGGCGAAAATGGCATCGAGTTCTGCGACCGACATCGTCGCCAGGAACCCGCGCATGGTCTCGCCAAGCGCGACCTTCCAGCTGTCGGCGGTGAAGCCGGCTGTGCCGATCAAGCCCTTGTCCGCGGCATCGCGCTCGTACCAGTCGGCGGCGATCTCCTCGTCATAGGCGAACTGACCGAATTCGGGCTGCAAGGCCTCGATCAGGCCGACGACCGCCGACGCATCCCGCGCTGTCAGCGCCAAGGCATGCGGGCTGTCGAGCATCATGCCGGCAAGTGCGAGCGCGCCGGCCAGCCGGCGCATGGCTGCGAAACGCCGCTCAGCCATAACAGTCCTCCACAACGCCGGCCCGGGCACTGCTCGTCGCCTGGGACTGCAGAACCGAGCCGCCGATCGAGGCGGCCTGGCCGGCAATGACCCCACCATTGCCGGCCAGACCGCCAAGACCCCCCGCCATCGACAGGACACCGCCGAGCAGAGCCGCATTGGTCTGCGCCTTCGCCGCCTTCTTGGCGGCCTCGGCGCAGGCGGTTTCCGTCGATGGTTCGTTCCGGGCCTTGTTGCTGCCGGCCGCGCTCGCGATCGATGCCGGGTTGCTGTCGGCCTGGCCCGTTTGGCAGCCCGCCAGGGCAATGGTCAGAGCCACGAAAATGCTTTTTTTCATGGTGCTGCTCATCATCGGGCAGCGCGCGGCGGCAGCTTGACCTCGCGGTGATCGGTCACCGTGGTGCCCAACGCGATCGACAGCAGATAGGCACGCGGATTGAAGCCCGCCGCGGCCAGTGCCGACAGCGTCTTGAACAGTTGCAAATGAAACATCGTGCCCCCTTGGATTGCCGCCAATACGGTTCCGGTTTCGGAATCGCGCCGCAAACTAGGGGCATCAAAGGGGGACAGCTTGGACAGAACGGCACTGAAAGCGGCCAAAACGGCCCGGTAGCGACGTTTTGCAGGCCGCGGCGCATATGACCGCGCTCTTGGCATGGGGGTGTCGATGACTGCGACGATGGGGCCATCAGCTTCGTTCAGGCTGGCGACGGAGATGTTTCCGGAGCGGGATCGCGTCGAGATTACGCGCGAGGTTTACGGCCGCACGGTTCTGAGGGTGGACCTCGATCCGCTGGCGCCGGCGCAGATCGACATGCGGGTGCGCGCGTTGCCGGGCCTCGGCATCGCCACCGGCAGCTCATCGGAATTCCGGGTGCATCGCACATCGTCGCTGATCGACAACGACGACTTCGTTCTTCTGGCGGCCCTCGATGGGGGCAGCGTGATGAAGCACCGCGGCCGCGAGGAGGCGGTCGGCAACGGCCAGGCGTTGATGATGAGCGGTGAAGAGGTTGGCCTCAACCTGATCGGCGCCGGCGGGTTCCGCTTCATCAATCTGAGTTTCTCGCGCAAGCAGCTTTCGCCTCTGATCGGCGATCCGGCAGCGGTCCTTATGCGGCCCTTGCCGACCCAAAGCGGGGCGATGCGGCTATTGCTCGACTATATCAACTCGATCCAGGAGGTCGGAGACGAGTTGACTGCGGAGGCCTGTCACCTTGCGACGACGCATGTCTTCGACCTTGCCGCACTCGCCATGGGCGCGACCAGGGATGCGGCCCAGATCGCGCGCGGCCGTGGCGTCAGCGTTGCCCGCTTGCGCGCCATCAAGGCCGATATCGTCGCGCATGGTGGCCATGTCGACCTGTCGGCGCGGGACGTCGCCGCCCGCCACGGACTGTCGGCCCGCTATGTCCGCAAGCTGTTCGAGAGCGATGGCACATCCTTGATTGATTTCATGATGAACCAGCGGCTGGCGCGTGCCCATCGCATGCTTGGCGATCCGCGCCATGCCGGACGCAGCATCACCGCGATCGCCTACGAGGCCGGCTTCAACGATCTTTCCTATTTCAACCGGGCGTTCCGCCGCCGTTATGATGCCACTCCCTCGGACGTGCGCGCTGCGGCTTGCAAGCACTGACGCCAAAGCGCCGCCTGCCGGGCGGCGCTCCCGTGC
>NZ_RZOM01000955.1:0-2416 GCF_003999175.1 Mesorhizobium sp. M7A.F.Ca.ET.027.03.2.1
TTCCAGAATTTTGCCCGGAAGGCGACCGCGACCGCCAGTCCGGTGAAGATCATAGGCGTGGCGCGCACCATCGTTTCGGTGATCGCGTAGCTGTCGCCCAGCGATGCCGTGAACATCACGCCATAGGCTTCGAGCACGCCGGCGCCGGCCAGCGCAATCAGGCCGCTACACAAGATGAGCGTTGCTCCGATCGCCAGCAATGGCAGAGCGAAGTTGAACCAGGCCGGCGTCGAGCTGCGGACCTCCAGGCGAAACATCAGCTGTGGCCCTCCGCCTTCGGTACAGTAGTCGAACCGATACATGAGGCGTTGGCGCCGCCCCTCATCCGCCTGCCGGCACCTTCTCCCCGTATAGTGACGGGGAGAAGGTGGATGGCTGCGGCCTTAGCGCTCTTCCTGCAACGTTCACAATTGGCGAAACCGTCGATGATAGCGCCCCTCTCCCCGTCACTATACGGGGAGAGGATGCCGGCAGGCAGGTGAGGGGCAGCGCTGACGGCCAAAGCAATGTGTTGTGGGCGATATCCGAGGAAGTCAGGCAACAGCATAATTCAAGCCACTCCCCTCCGCCCCGGTCATCATCAGGCCGAGCCGCGCGATCGTCGCATCGGCGCTGTCGAGCGTGCCGACGATGCGGCCTTCATACATCACCGCGATGCGGTCGCAGAGCACCAGCAGCTCTTCGAGATCTTCGCCAATGACGATGATGCCGCAGCCCTTGGCCCGCATGTCGAGGAACTTTTCATGGATGAAGCGGGCGGCACCGATGTCAAGCCCGCGCGTCGGCTGCGAGACAACAAGCACCTTCGGATCGAAGGCAAGCTCGCGTGCCAACAACGCCTTCTGCAGATTGCCGCCGGACAATGCGCCGGCCCGGGTCATCGGCCCAGGGCACCTGATATCATAGGCCTTGATCTGCGCCTCGGCAAAGGCGCGGATCGCATCCGGCTTGAGCAGGCCTTTGCTGCTGAACGCCGCGGTGCCGATGCGAGGCAGCACCATCGAATCGGCGAGCGGCAGATTGGTCACCAGCCCTGTGGTCATGCGGTCTTCCGGGATACGTCCGAGCCCGAGCGCCTGCACCTCCCGCGGCGAAAACCGCGAGACCTTTTGGCCGGCAATCGTCATCCGTCCGGCATCGGGCGCCCGCACGCCGGAGATCACCTCCGCCAGCGCCCGCTGGCCATTGCCCGACACCCCGGCAATGCCGAGGATTTCGCCGGCACGGACGGCAAGCGATACGTCGCGCAGCGGCGTGCCGGAATGATGCGAGGTGGAAATGCCGTCGAGTGTCAGCACATCAGCACCTGGCGTCGATGGTCCCCGCGCCGGCGGCACGATCTCATGGCCGCACATCAGTGTTGCCATCTCCGAGGATGTCGTGTTGGCGGGGTCATCGACGCGGCCGGCAACGCGGCCATGCCGCAGCACCGTGCAGCGATGCGTCAGCGCCCGCACCTCGTTGAGCTTGTGCGAGATGAAGATGATGCCGAGACCTTGCGCCGCCATAGAACGCAACGCCGAAAACAGCCCGTCGACCTCGCTTGGCGCCAGCACCGCTGTCGGCTCGTCGAGGATCAGCAGCCTGGCGCCACGAAACAGAGCCTTGACGATTTCGAGCCGCTGCTGCTCGCCGACCGACAGCGCCGAGACCGGCAGGTTCGGGTCAAGCATCAGCCCATGCTGGCGGCCGATCTCGGCCAGCCGCGCCAGCCCGCCGGCGCGGTCGATCCGTCCTGTCTTGCCGGGAATGCCGATCAAAAGATTTTCCAGCACAGTCAGCCGCGGCGCGAGGTGAAAATGCTGGTGCACCATGCCGATGCCGGCGGCCAGCGCATCGGCGGAACTGGTGATCCTGACCGGCTTGCCCTGGATGAGGATTTCCCCAGCATCGGGCGCATAGGCGCCGAACAGCACATTCATCAGCGTCGTCTTGCCGGCGCCGTTCTCGCCCAGCAACCCCAGGATCTCGCCGGGTGCCACGCTGAGATCGACGGCCTCGTTCGCCTTGACGGCGCCGAAGCTCTTGGTGATGCCGCGCATTTCGATGAGGGGGGCGGGCAAGGGCAAGGATGCTCCTGATCGGAGTTGGCTTTGCGGTTCAGCTTTGATTGAGAGGGATGCGCTGCACCCCCCTCTGGCCTGCCGGCCATCTCCCCCTCAAGGGGGGAGATCGGATGTCATTTCGGCTTTCGCCAATTTTCTACGCCGAAGCAGGAGTGCCGCCGACAAAGCCGCCAATCTCCCCCCTTGAGGGGGAGATGTCCGGCAGGACAGAGGGGGGGCGCCTAGCACCAACCCCAAAAGCCAGAGCGTCAATCCGAAACCGGCGTATTCTCGTCCACATCCACCCGGAAATTGCCTTCGAGGATCTCGGCCTTCTTCTTTTCGACCAGCTCCTTCACATCAGCCGGCAG
>NZ_RZOM01000956.1:0-2410 GCF_003999175.1 Mesorhizobium sp. M7A.F.Ca.ET.027.03.2.1
GTCCGTCTGCATCACCGCGCCCGCCGCATGCCGGTTGCGGAATGTCGCGCTCGTCCGGCGCTCGAAAGCGGCGAAGTGCTCGCAGAACCAGGTGTAGCCGTAGCCGTCGGGGTGGGCGGCGCGATACTCCTGCCACAACAGCGTCAGCGTCACCCCCTTGCGCTTCAACTCCCTGGCGATCAGCGCAAAGTTCGGTTCGCTTAGGTCTTGCGGCGGACGACCGGCACGGCCAAACAGCAGCCGCTCAAGTGTCGCGTCGCGGCGGCAAAGGCCAGCATGACAGCCCGGCCTCCCGCGCCCGTAGCAAATAGGTCGATACTGTCGTCTTGCTGATCTTCAGCCGTTCCGACACTTCACGCACCGAAAGACCCTGCTCATGGGTCAGGCGCAACATCGCTTGGATGTCCCTCACGCTCGTTCGTCTCGCTTGCTTCCGTCTCGGCATGGCCCCTCTCAACATCATCGTGAGAGGCCAAACTGCCAGAACGGCGCAGCCAAGAACCGACCGCTAAATCCGCTTCCGAAAACTGTCCGGGATTTAGCGGAATCGCTGTCCGCGAATTACTGAAATCACTGTCCGGGATTTAGCGAAAAGGGTGTCCGGGAATTACCGAAACACGCAGCTATTCTCTCTGGTGCTCGGCTTCAGCCGCTTGATTTGGCCCGCTTCGACAGGATCTGCTGCTGCTTATACGTTGCCATGCCGCTGCTTTCGAGGCGTTGAGCGGCGCTCCTCGTGACGTGCTCGACGGTCTTATGGATACGGCGGTGATCGGCGAAGGCGAAATCGGCGGCTTCATAGCTGACGAACCTTCGCCGAAGACGATGGCGAATTATGTCCTGGCCATGAACCACTCGCGCGGGGCGCGTTTCCATTCCTCGGCGGCGTGGTTGAGAACCAGTATAGCAGGTTCATTGCGGGCATTGGGACATGACCGCGTTGGGTTCGACGCCTCGTGGCGTTTGTAACCGGTATGACCCATGACGGCGCCATCCGATCCCCGCTGGAGATGAGCGATTTTCGGGGATGGTGCGACCATCCGGGACAGGAGCGCCGGGAGCACGTACGGGCAGACCGATCAATTCGATGAGCTGCGACTCGCGTTCCCTGCGACTTGCCCGGTTGCGCCCAGAGCGCGGATCCGTAGGTGTGCCGTCCGTTGGCTCCCGACTGTTTGAGGAGAGGGAGCCGATCAGATGTGTGATTGGAATGGATATCCACCGCACCTTTGCGGAGGTGGTAGTTTGGGAAGACGGCCGGCTGCGCCATCACGGAGGGGTCGACATGACCCGCTCGGGACTAAAAGGGGTTGGCCGCAGTTTGCGACGCATGGCGGTAGTGCGGGTTCTGTCGCCCTATTTCGGCCGGGTGATTGTGGCCAACCCGATGCAGGTGAAGGCGATCGCCCATGCCAGTATCAGGACCGGCAAGATCGATGCCGGCGTTCTGGCGCAGCTCCATGCCAGCGGCTTTCTGCTTGAGGTCTGGGTTCCCGATGAGCGGGCCGAGCGGCTTCGCGGTCTGGTCGCGCGGTGCAACCAGGCCGGTGCGGCATCGGACGCGCGTGAAGAACGAGATGCATCTTGCAGGCGCACCTCGTGCCAAAGTGCCGCTCGCGCCTGGCTCGAGCGGCAGGTGCTTCCTGACAACGAGCGGGGCCGCGATCGTCACACATCCGCGAGATCGATCGCCTGGCCGAAGATCTGGCTGACCTCGATCGCGACATCGCCTGGGAAGCGGTTGATGATGTGCAAGCCGGCGGCTTCAGACGACGACCGGCTCAATGCGATCTCGCGAGCGGTATCATCGCCGCCGTGGGCGACATCGGCGGTTCCGGCAACCGCAGAGGCTGGTGAGCTACTTCGGCCTCAATCCGCGCGTGCGCCAATCCGGTCTTGGCTTTGGCGCAATATGGGCGGATCAGCAAGCATGGGCGTTCCCATGCCCGCGCCATGCTGGTCGAGGCGCCCGGTCTGCGGCGAAGCGCCTGGTCTGCGGCGAAGGCGCCCGGACCGCTCAGAGCCTTCTTTCTGCGCATCCGCAACAAGCGTGGCCATCAGGTCGCAGCCGTGGCGGTCGCCCGCAAGCTCACGATGTTGATGAGGCATCTGCTGACGAAAGAGCAGGACTACTTCTGGGCTCGCGCGGCGCTGGTGGCAGCAAAGCAGAGGCAGCTCGCTCTCAAGGCTGGCGCGCCGGGCGACCGCGGTCTCGGTCGTCGCGGTTCGGCTCACGCCTACAACGTGAAGAGTTTGCGAAACAGCGATAAAGCCGTGGCCGAGAATGCCGAGCGTGCCTACGAGCTATGCTTCGGCGTTGGGCGGCCACGCGGGCCGAAGCGCGCACGGACAGACACGCGAGCCTGGAAATTTTGAGCTCAGGTTCTGGTTCTCGCGTCCACGCCAATCC
>NZ_RZOM01000957.1:0-2408 GCF_003999175.1 Mesorhizobium sp. M7A.F.Ca.ET.027.03.2.1
ACGAAGGCACGGTCGTCAAGACCGCCGACTTCGGCGCTTTCGTCAACTTCTTCGGTCCGCGTGACGGCCTCGTCCACATCTCGCAGCTTGCCAACGACCGGGTCGCCAAGACCTCGGACGTGGTCAAGGAAGGCGACAAGGTCTGGGTCAAGCTGATGGGCTTCGACGAGCGCGGCAAGGTCCGCCTGTCGATGAAGGTCGTCGACCAGGCCACCGGCAAGGAACTCGCCCGCGACAAGAAGACCGAAGGCGAAGAAAACGCCGCCTGAACGTCTTGAGTTCATGAATTGAAGCGGGCGCGGCTTATGTCGCGCCCGTTTTCATTTCAGCCCCGGTTTTCACTCTCAAATCGCCCAGACAAGTCGAGATCGAACAATGTCCGCCGAGCCGTTGAAGACGCTTTTCCATCCCTTCGAGGCCGAGGCTGTTGCTTTGCCGGGAAAGGGCGAGCGCGTGCTGTTTCTCGGCGCTGAGCCGGGTTTTCGCCTGCCTGAAGGCTTCGAGGCGACGCTTCACCTCGTGCAGGGCTTTCGGCCGCATTTTAGCGCGCTGCAGGCGTCTGGCTGCGTCGTCACCGCGCAAGTGGAAGGCGATGGCTTCGATATGGCACTTGTGCTGGCCGGGCGACATCGGGGTCTGAACGAAGTGCGCCTCGCGCAGGCGCTTGAGCGTGTGGCGCCGGGCGGCTTGGTCGTCGTTGGCGGCGGCAAGGATGATGGCATTGCCAGCCTGCGCAAGCGCGTCGGCGAACTTGTGCCGCTGGAGGGCCATCTGCCAAAATATCACGGCATCGCCTTCTGGTTACGCCGTCCCGCGGACCTCGCCGCCGCGGAAGAACTGCGCGCCGCCAATCCCGCTCTGCTGGTTGAAAACCGGTTCCCCACCGGGCCCGGCATGTTTTCCTTCGACCGGATCGATACCGGCTCCAAATTGCTGGTCGAGAACCTGCCCAATGATCTGCGTGGCAACATTGCCGATTTCTGCGCCGGCTGGGGGTATCTGGCTGCCGAGATCGCCGTCCGCTCACCGGGCATTTCGGCGCTCGACCTCTATGAGGCCGATTTCGCCTCGCTCGAAGCCGCGAAGCTCAATCTGGCAGGGGTCACCCAGTCGATCGCCAGAAACTTCTTCTGGATCGATCTGCTGAAGGAACCTGTCGAGAAGCGCTACGACGCGATTGCCATGAACCCGCCCTTTCACCGTAGTCGGGCGGCCGAGCCGGAGATCGGCGCCGGCATGATCCGCGCGGCGGCCAAGGCCTTGAAGCCGGGTGGGCGGCTGTTCATGGTCGCCAACCGCCAGCTTCCCTATGAGCCGATCCTGGCGGCCGCCTTTTCGAGCCATGCCGAACTCGCCCGCGATGGCATGTTCAAGGTGCTTGTCGCTCGTCGTTGATACAATGCACCGCGTTCAATGCAGATTGGCGACGCGTCGGACCTCATCGGTGACATGCACGTCGCCGACCCTGATCTTGAGGGGGGCCGGCCTGCCGTAAAGATAGCCTTGCACCACCTCGCAGCCGGCCGCCCTGAGCAGCGTCGCCTGGCTTTCGGTCTCGACACCTTCGGCAATGATGCTGACGCCGAGCGCGCGCGACAGCCCGACGATGGTCGAGACGACCGCACCCGAGCTGGAATCGGTGTCGAGGCGGCTGACGAAGGACCGGTCGATCTTCAGCTTGCCGAACGAGAAATCGATCAGGTAGCTCAAATTGGAATAGCCGGTACCGAAATCGTCGACGGCGACCGAGATGCCCATATCCGCAAGCTCCTTCAGGATGGCGGCGGCGCGGTCGCGGTCCTGCATCATCGCCGTCTCGGTCACTTCCAGCTCCAGCCGCGACGGCTTGATGCCGGTGCTCGTCATGGCGTCGCGCACGATGCCGACGAAGTCCTTGGTCATGAACTGCACGGGCGAGATGTTGACGGCGACGAAGCAATCGTCGGGCAGATGCCGGGCGTCGCTGCAGGCTTTGCGCAGCACCCATTCGCCGATCGGGCCGATCATGCCGGTTTCCTCGGCGATCGGAATGAACTCCATCGGCGGGATCATGCCGCGTTCCGGATGCCGCCAGCGGATAAGCGCTTCATACCCGACGATGCGGCCGGTCGGGAGATCGAGCTGCGGCTGGTAATGAAGGTCGAAGTCACCACGCTCGAAGGCTATGTGCAGTTCGGATTCGATCCATTGGCGATGGTCGGCGACCCTGCCCATTTCGGCATGGAAGACCGACCAGTTGCCGACGCCGCTGGCGCGCGCGTTCTGCAGCGCCAGATTGGAGCGGCGCAGGATGAGGACCGGATCGACGCCGTCCTTTGGCATCGCCACGATGCCGACCGACAGGCTGACCGATTGCAGGTGCGTACCGAGATCATAGGGCTCCATCATCTCGTCGATGAGTCTCTCTA
>NZ_RZOM01000958.1:0-2404 GCF_003999175.1 Mesorhizobium sp. M7A.F.Ca.ET.027.03.2.1
GTCGAATATGGCGGCAACCGTCACGGTTTTCTCGCCTTCAGTGAAATTCACCCCGACTACTACCAGATTCCGGTCGCCGATCGTCAGGCACTGCTGCGCGCGGAAGCGCAGGAGGCTGAGGACGAAGAGAACGAGGACGGCGACGGCGATGATCGCCAGAGCCGCGATCGCGGACGGCGCGGCCGCCGGCGCGGCGGCAAGCCCCGCGACCGGGGTGAGCACAAGCGCGATGCAGCCGATTCCAGCGAGGCAAGCGACACTGCCGACGAGGCGGAAGAGGGCGCCGACGCTGGTTTCGAGGAGATCTCGCACACGTCCGAGATCATCGAACATGCGGCCGATGCGTCCGAACATGCCGATGCGTCCGAACATGGCCAGGATTCCGCCGAGCAGGACGAAGGCGAAACCCGCGAAGGCGGTCCGACGTCGATCGCCGCCTCGGTCGAGGCCGATGTGATTTCCGAAGCCGTTCCGCAGGCCGAACAAGGCAGCGAGGCGACCTCCGGCGACAATGATCGCGGCATGCTGGAAGAAGTGCAGTCCTCGCATCCGGACGATCACGAGGTCGAATCGGTCGGCGCCGAGGACGCGCTGGAAGAAGTGCGCAACCGCCGCAAGCCGGTGCGCCGCCAGTACAAGATCCAGGAAGTGATCAAGCGCCGGCAGATCCTCTTGGTGCAGGTCGTCAAGGAAGAGCGCGGCAACAAGGGTGCGGCACTGACCACCTATCTGTCGCTTGCCGGCCGCTATTCGGTGCTGATGCCGAACACGGCGCGTGGCGGCGGCATTTCGCGCAAGATCACCAGCGCGGTCGACCGCAAGCGCCTGAAGGAGGTCGTTGCCGATCTCGAAGTGCCGCAGGGCATGGGCGTGATCCTGCGCACCGCCGGCGAGAGCCGCACCAAGGCCGAGATCAAGCGCGATTACGAATATCTGATGCGGCTTTGGGAAAATGTCCGCAATCTCACCTTGCAGTCCACGGCCCCTGCCCTGGTCTACGAGGAAGGCAGCCTGATCAAGCGCTCGGTGCGCGACCTCTATAACAAGGATATCGACGAGATTCTTGTCTCCGGCGAGGAAGGCTATCGCGAGGCCAAGGACTTCATGCGCATGCTGATGCCGAGCCACGCCAAGGTGGTTCAGCCGTTCCGCGACACGACGCCGATCTTCGTGCGCAACGGCATCGAGGCACAGCTCGACCGCATGCTGCAGCCGCAGGTGACGCTGAAGAGCGGCGGCTACATCATCATCAACCAGACCGAGGCGCTGGTTGCCATCGATGTGAATTCGGGCCGCTCCACCAAGGAGCACTCGATCGAGGACACCGCACTCCACACCAATCTGGAAGCGGCCGAGGAAGTCGCGCGTCAGCTCAGGCTGCGCGATCTCGCCGGCTTGATCGTCATCGACTTCATCGACATGGAGGAGAACCGCAACAACCGCTCCGTCGAGAAGCGGTTGAAGGATCACCTCAAGAACGATCGTGCGCGCATCCAGGTCGGCCGTATCTCGCATTTCGGCCTGATGGAGATGTCCCGCCAGCGCATCCGCGCCAGCGTGCTGGAATCGACAATGAAGCCTTGCCCGCATTGCGGCGGCACCGGCCATGTGCGCTCCGATTCGTCGGTCGCGCTGATGGTGGTGCGGGCGATTGAGGAATTCCTGCTCAAGGATTCCCGCAGCCACATCACGGTGCGGACGCCGGCGGCGACCGCACTCTACGTGCTCAATCACAAGCGCGGCACGCTGGTCGAACTCGAAAGCCGCTTCGGGCTGACGATCACCGTCGAGGCCGACGATTCGGTGGGTTCGCAGCACTATGCGATCTTCCGCGGCGCGCTGGCTGAAAAGCCGGAAGGCTTCGTCGAGGCGCGCAGCTTCCCGGCCTATGTCGAGCCGGAAGAGCCCGAGGACGAGATTGTCGTCGTCGAGGAAGATGACGAGGCGCCGGTGCAGGCCGAACAGCCACGCCAGCAGCCGCAGCAACAACAGCCCCGGCCCGCTGCCGGTGGCGAGGAAGGCGACGGCCGCGACCGCAAGCGCCGCAAGCGTCGGCGCCGGCGCGGCGGCAAGGATCGCGATCGCGAACATGGCGCCCCTGCGGACGGTGCTTCCGTCTCGGCTCCGGCCGGTGAGTTTTCGGACCCGGACTCGGCCGCCAGCGATGGCGACACGGAAACGGACGACAATGCCCCTGTCGGTGTTGCCGAAACGTCTGAGACAGCTGAAGCTTCGGACGAAGGCCAGGGCAAAAAGCGCCGGCGCGGCAAGCGCGGCGGCAAGCGCAACCGTCGCGAAGACGGTGAAGGCGAGGCTGAGGCAAGTGCTGGCGAAACAGCAGACGCGCCTGAAGGCGAAGTCCGGGCAACCGAGGTGATCGCCGGCGAGCCGGTCGTTGCTGCAC
>NZ_RZOM01000959.1:0-2403 GCF_003999175.1 Mesorhizobium sp. M7A.F.Ca.ET.027.03.2.1
ACGCAGGACAAGCTCGACAAGGACCGTTTCCGCCGCGACATGGGCGGCCTCGTCGAGGCCTACCAGGAAGTTGCCCGCCGCCTCGGCATCATGAACGAGAACGAGCCGCCGCGCCCGACCGGCCCGGTGCTTGTCGCCTCGACCGACGGCCTCAAAGGCAAGCCGCACTAATCGCGGTTTGCGCCCCGATACCCAGAACAGGAGCAAGTCCAGCGTGATCAAGGCCCGCATTACCGTCACCCTCAAGAACGGCGTGCTCGACCCGCAAGGCAAAGCGATCGAACACGCGCTGTCTGGCCTGGGTTTCGGCGGCGTCGGCGCGGTGCGGCAGGGCAAGGTGTTCGACGTCGAGCTGGCGGAAAGCGACAAGGCCAAGGCCGAAGCCGACCTCAAGGCCATGTGTGACAAGCTGCTGGCGAATACGGTGATTGAGAATTATAGTGTGACGCTGGGGTAACGCCGATAGCGCCCGCCAGTTGGCGGGCGCTGATCCGGTCTAGATCGGGCGTGGACTGCGCGGCCTGCGAACCCACAGGTAGTAGATCGCGATTGCGCCAGCGATGATCACGAGCAGTTTGTAGAACATTCGTTTGACATCACCAAAGTCGAAAACCTTGTCGATCCCTTCGGGACTGGCCGGGTTTCGCAACAGCTCGATCTCAGTGCCGATCGACGTGGGCATCTTCATAAAAAAATCTCCGGCCACGTCAAACGAATACTCGCCACCACCCGGAGCGCGATAGGCGAGCTTTGCGGTTGGGATTTTCGTGATGCGCCAGGCGCCCTCTCCCGGCGCCGGGGTCAAAGGAGCCGTCGCGGCACCAGAAGAGCAATTGGCGCGCGACCGCTCTACCCAGTCGCGCCTGACCTTCACTTCCAGTACACACTGCATTCCGGTCTCAACCACGTCCGCTTTTTGCCGTTCCCAGGTGAACGTGTGAATGAAGCGGACGACGGCCGGCTTCATTGACGATGCGCCCAAAAAGAAAAGCGCTGCTGCCATCCCCGTCAGTAGGAGCTTTAACACGAAACGACCGAATGCCAGGCTCCGTTTCGTTCGCGCCATTGCCGCCAGTTGGACGGCTCTTACCCGAGGATCGTCGGAGAGCTGGCTCGGATCGCGCCCGTCGCCAATTGCGCGCCGCAGACCCACCAACACCATCATGTTGAACCACCCTACAAGAGCGACCATCAGAAGGTGCCAATGCAACCGATGAAAGGTGGTGTGATGGCTAGCAATGCAGGCGTTTGCGAAATCAATCCGAGATAAGCCGTGACGACCACCCGCGTTCCAGACGCCGTCCCCCGAAACAAGCGGCACCAACAAGAATGCCGTAAGGCCCGCTCCAGTCAGAAAAAGTGCGCGGTAAGCGCGAAAGCGTCTCTTGTAGGTAAAGACATCAATCGCATCCGATATGATCATCCCTGCGGAAATGACGCCGAGGCTGACTGAAATAATCGTGGTCACGAGAAACAGGCGCGTGAACGAGACGGCACAGGCGCCGAGGCTCGTATCGAGGGAAAGCCACTTTGAAAAAAGCTCCCCCGTGGAAGGGCGGGCGTCCCACATCAGCATGAATGCGAACGCGCCGAGCGACGCCACTATCGTCGCCGATACCCACATGGCGCGCCGAATGTCCTCGCGTTCTTTGATCTTGCCGTTGTCCACCGGAGTCTCAAGTCGTTTGCAGCCATCGTCCTTATGCTGCTGCAGACGTTAATATCCCGGATTCATACTGTATAAAAATCTTTAGAGAGCGTCTCGGACGCTTCAAAGACGAGCCGAGACTTGATCAATAGTGAGAACCCTGGTCCATCGTTGGGCTTTCCGCAGCTACAGATCTTGACCGCTGACATTGTTCCAGCGACTTCCGCGCGTTCACCGGAAAAGCGGCGTGACGTATGATTTGAACGAGCGTGAAGCTTTCCAAACGCAATCTCACGCAGGAAAGTGCTATCCTGAGCGTCGACTCGGCAGCGATGACCAAGAACGGGGCATTATTCTTTCTCTCGACAACGGTGTCTGGTTGACCAACCACGTTTCACCCCGGTATCTGGTTCAGATGCTCGAACGGGAATTGCCATGAAATCAGCCGTTGTCCTCCTGCCCGGCCTCAACCGCGACCGCGACATGATCGCGGCGCTGACCAAGATTTCGGGAACGCCGCCGGTCACCGTCTGGCAAACCGACACCGAAATCCCCGATGTCGACCTGATCGCCATTCCGGGCGGCTTTTCCTTCGGCGACTATCTGCGCTGCGGCGCGATCGCGGCGCGCATGCCGGTCATGCGGGCGGTGGCCGAAAAAGCGGCCGCCGGCGTTACGGTCATCGGCGTCTGCAACGGTTTCCAGATCCTGGTCGAGGCCGGCCTGTTGCCGGGCGCCTTGATGCGCAACACCTC
>NZ_RZOM01000095.1:0-9896 GCF_003999175.1 Mesorhizobium sp. M7A.F.Ca.ET.027.03.2.1
AGACAGTGGCGTAGCAGACCAGCGCGTCGAGCCCGGCAAAGGACTGGGCAAACACCCGGTAGTGCCTGGTCAGGGTCGCCGTCGAATAGCAGTAGAATGGCGTGCCGATCTGTGCGGCGATGTCGGGGATCGCCACGTCCTCGGCATGGAGCACGCCGTCGCGGTAGTCGAAATGGTTCACGAGAGTGGTTCCGGAAGTTGGGGCGCGATGAGATCGGGTTGAAAGGCCCGGCTCTCGTCGGCTCTAGATCAGCGGGTCGAGGATGAATTTCTTGTCCTTGACCGGTTTTTCCGGCTCCGGCGGCACGGGCTGGTGGGCCTTTGAGGCATCCTTGCGCGCCTGCACGGCCGCCTCATAGGGCGTGTCGAGAGCGCCCCTCCTGCCGCAGGCCGAAACGGCCGCGATCGCAACCAGCAGCGTCAGCGTCACCAAAATCCTGCTTCCGGTCATCGATCCATCCGTCCGAAACGTTTGTCAGCCGCCGCTTTTAGCCGAGTTCTCGGCGCATTGCACCCCGGATATTGCTCGTCGCAATATCCGAGATATTGCCCGTTGCAATATCCGGGATATTACTGCTCGCAATATCCGGCATTACGCTTTCGCCAGTCGCTTTTTCCAGGCGCGGATCTGCTTCCTCACTTCCGACGGCGCGGTGCCGCCGAAACTGGTGCGGCTCTTGACCGAGTTCTGCACCGCCAGCACCGAAAATATGTCGGCCGTGATGCCGGAATTGATCGACTGCAAATCCTCCAGTGAAAGCTTCTCCAGCCCCACCTTCTTGTCTTCGGCCAGCGCCACCGCCCGGCCGGTGACATGATGCGCCTCGCGGAACGGCAGGCCGAGCGTGCGCACCAGCCAGTCGGCAAGGTCCGTTGCTGTCGCGTGGCCGGAGCCGGCGGCCTTCTTCATCGCGGCAGCGTTGACCGTCATGTCCGAGACCATGCCGGTCATCGCCGCCAGCATCAGGTCGAGCGTCTCGGCGGCGTCGAACACCGATTCCTTATCTTCCTGCATATCCTTGCCATAGGTCAAAGGCATGCCCTTCATCACCGTCAGCAAACCGACCAGATGGCCGGTGACGCGGCCGGTCTTGCCCCGCACCAGTTCGGCGGCATCGGGGTTCTTCTTCTGCGGCATGATCGAGGAGCCGGTGGAAAACGAGTCCGACAGCCTGACGAAGCCGAACTGCGGCGTCGACCAGATGATGATCTCTTCAGCCAGCCGTGACAGATGCGTGGCGCAGATCGCGGCAAGAGCGAGGAACTCAAGCGCGAAATCGCGATCCGAGACGCCGTCGAGCGAATTGCGCATCGGCTCGCGGAAGCCGAGCGCCTTGGCGGTCCGGTGACGGTCGATCGGGAAGCTGGTGCCGGCGAGGGCCGCGGCACCGAGCGGGCTTTCATCCATCCGCTCGATCGCATCGCGCACGCGCGACAGGTCGCGCGAAAACATCTCGACATAGGCCATGCAGTGATGGCCGAAGGTCACCGGCTGGGCCGCCTGCATATGGGTAAAGCCCGGCATCACGGTCGCGGCATGCTCCTCGGCCCGCTCCAGCAGCGCCTCGATCAGCCCTTTCAACGCCTCGGCGACGCGAAAGCATTCATCCTTGACCCACAGCCGCAAATCGACCGCGACTTGATCATTGCGCGAGCGGGCGGTGTGCAGCCGGCCGGCCGCCGGGCCGATCAGATCGGCGAGGCGCGCCTCGATGTTCATGTGGATGTCTTCGAGCCGTGTCGAAAACTCGAAGCTGCCGGCCTCGATCTCTTTCAGGATCGTGTTCAGCCCGTCAGCGATTTTTTCTTGGTCGGCCGCCGAAATAATGCCCGTTTGCGCCAGCATCTCGCTATGGGCGATCGAGCCTTTGATGTCCTGCGCATAGAGTTTGCGGTCGAAGGAGATAGACGCGTTGATCGCTTCCATGATCGCGGCCGGACCCGAGGCAAAACGTCCGCCCCACATCTGGTTGCTGGTTTTCTTGTCGCTCATGGCTATAACCCGTGCTTCGGAGCAGTTTTGAGAAAATGGCAGACGGTAGTAGATTCTTCCCGGCCCCGCGCCTGATCCTCGCCGCCTTGGTGGCGGGCGCGCTGGCGGGCGCGGTCGCGGTATATGTCAGCGAGAGCCGGTCTGGCAACAATGCACCGGCACAAGCTGCCGTGGGTGACAGCAGGGACGACGTGACTTGCGCGGCCAAGAGCGACCGCGCCAAGAAAGTCGCGGCGTCGGCCACCGGTGAGGTTGCGGCACTTTTGCCGGCCGATCCGCCTCAATCCATGAAGAGCCTTGCCTTCAATGGTCCGGACGGCAAGCCGATGACGCTTGCCGATCATGCCGGCAAGACGGTGCTGCTCAATCTGTGGGCGACATGGTGCGCGCCGTGCCGTGCCGAAATGCCGGCGCTCGATGCGCTGCAGAAGGAAAAGGGCAGCGACTCCTTTGAAGTGGTCGCCGTCAACGTCGATGCCGGCGACGATGTGAAGCCGAAGAAGTTCCTCAGCGATACCGGCGTCGCGACGCTCGGCTATTACCGGGATTCGACGATGACGCTGTTCAACGACCTCAAGAAGCGCGGCTTGGCGCTAGGCCTTCCCGTCACCATGCTGATCGACGGCGAGGGCTGCCTGATCGCCCACATGAACGGCCCGGCCGAATGGTCGGGGCCGGACGCCAGGCGGCTGGTCGAGACGGCACTCAAGCCCGAGAGCCTGTAGTCTAGCGTGTGGCTAGCGCGGGTGCGGGCGCGAAGGCCAGAACGCTTCTGTCGCGCAGGCTGGCGGGTTTGCTGCCGACAGCGGGTGCGACGACGCCGGTCAGATCGCCGAATTCCTCGATGAGAGCCGGCTTGCCGATATAGTAGCCCTGGCCGATCTCGCAGGCTTCGGCGTCCAGGAACTTCAGTTCGCCGAGCGTCTCGACACCCTCCGCCAGAACCGGCAGGCCGAGCCCGCGTCCAAGTCCCAGGACGGCGCGCACGATCGCCGCGACCTGGCCGTTCTTGTCGACGGACTTGATGAATGAGCCATCGATCTTGATCTTGTCGAAGGGAAAGGCGCGAAGGTTGGAGAGCGAGGAATAGCCGGTTCCAAAATCGTCCATGGCGACGCGCACGCCTAGCGCCTTGACCTGCCGCAAGGTGGCCAATGCCCGCGGCATGTCCTTGACAAGCGCCGTCTCGGTGATCTCAAGCTCGAGCCTGCCGGGCGCCAGGCCGGAATTCAGCAAGGTTTCGTGGACCTCGCGGCTGAAATTCGTGTTGTGGAGCTGCACCGCCGAAACGTTGACGGCCACCGTCAGCGGATTTTCCCAGCGGGCGGCTTCCTCGCAGGCGGCCGTCAGCACCCATTCGCCAATCTGGCCAATGGCGCCGCTGTCTTCGGCGACCGGGATGAATATGCTCGGCGAGACGTCGCCGCGCGTCGGATGCCGCCAGCGGACCAGGGCTTCGAAGCCGACCATCTTTCCGCTGCTGATCTCTTTCTGCGGCTGGTAGACGAGGTAGAACTCCTGGCGTGCGACCGCCTGGCGCAGTTCGTGCTCCATCACGCGCTTGTCGCGGGCCTCGGCCCCCATCGAAGCTTCGAAATAGCGGTAGGTGTCCTTGCCTTCGGTCTTGGCCCGGTAGAGCGCCGTATCGGCGTGGCTTATCAGGCTGGCCTGGTTTTCGGCATCCGATGGATACAGCGCAATGCCGATGCTTGCCGACACAAGGCCGCCGCCGACAGAAAGCCGGTTTTCCTCGCGCATGGCGGTCAGCACGGTGTTGGCGATACGGCCCGCCTCCAACGGGTCGGTCAGGTTCGGCGCGATGATGGCGAACTCATCGCCGCCCAGCCGCGCCACCATCTGTCCTTGGCGAAGAATGCCGGTAACGCAGTGCGCAACCTTCTGCAGCATGGCGTCGCCCGCGCCGTGCCCATACAGGTCGTTGACCTCCTTGAACCGGTCGAGATCGAGCAGCAGAAGCGCAAGCTGGCCGCCTTTCCTGGTCCGGCCCATCGCAGCAATTTCCGTCTCCAGCCGGCCGGAAAAGCTGCGGCGATTGGCCAGTCCGGTCAATGGATCGAAATGGGCAAGCCGCAGGATCTCCTGTTCCGCCTTCTTGCGCTCGCGAATGTCGCGGACCGCAACCACGTTGTGAGGCTTGCCACAATAGTCGATGCTCCTGGCGATCAGCTCGACAGGAATGCTCGTGCCATCGCGGCCGCTCAATTCGGCCTCCTGCGGCTGTTCGCCGAAGCCCGACATATCGGATCCGAAGAGATCGCCAAGCTGCATTCCGTTCAGCGTCGCTGTTGCGATGCCCGTCAATGTCGCCATGCTGTCATTGGCACTGATGATGCGGTGGCCGTCGCAGACGATCAGCCCCTCCACGGCGGCATTGGCCAGACCGTGCATGCGGTCTACCTCGAGCTTCTGGCGACGGAAGCGCAAATCGATCCACAGCGCCGATGCCGACAGAACCAGGATCACCAGTGTGGCGGCGGCGGCCGCAAAAGCCTGCGAGGTCGGCTCGATCGTGTATTCGGATATGACGATCGAGGGATCGGGGAAGATCGAGACGGCACCCATACCGATGAAATGCAAGGTGCAGATCGCCAGCGTCAGCAGCACCGCGCCGCCGGATGTCGCCTTCAAGGAGGGACGGCGCTGCACGACACGCAGCGCCAGCGCCGCGAGCGTTACGCCGGCCAGAAGGGAAATGGCGACAAGCAACAGGTTCCACTCGATGCGGCCCTGAACCTCGAACGCCGCCATACCGATGTAGTGCATGGCCGCGATACCGCCGCCCAGCACGGCGCCGCCGACGAGATGATAGTCGAACTCATTCCGCAAGGTGGCGATCCACATGCCGGCTGCCGTCAGAGTGACCGAAGCAGCGAGCGAAAGCACGGAAAGTGCGGGATCGTAAGCACTGGGTATGCCCGGTGTGAATGCGAGCATGGCGATGAAGTGCGTTGCCCAGATGCCGAAGCCGGTCGAAGTGGCCGCGATCATCAGCCAGGCAAGCCGGTTCCGATCGGTGGAGCGGCTTATGTGATGAAGCAGGTTGACGGCAGAGAAACAGGAAATTCCGCAGATCAGCGCGGCGAGTGCGACCAGTCTCAGATCGTGTTCGTTGACGATACAATTGTAGACCGTCAGCATTTTATTTCACCTGATCTTTGGAAATAAACAGGGCAGCAGGATTGAGTAGCGCTTTGCCGTTGAGGGATCGATAAAGTCGCCTGCAACCTTGGCGTGTCTCTTCGGGTTGCAGCGGCTGCAATCAAGGCTGCCACCCCGAAAGCTAGCTTGGCAGTTCCGACGGCAGTTCCTGGCGCTCGTCGTCTCGCTAAGCCGGCTAGCCGTGTGGCTTTCCATGCGTCCAAGCGGAGGCGAGGGTGGCGTTGGGTAAAGGGCGAAGTTCGTCGATCTGCAACAAAACCGTTGTCTGATTGTCACGAGCGACACATATTGCCTTTGCGGGAGTGCCCCCTTTCGCCAATGACAAACGGGAGATGAAACATGAAGTCCTTCGGCTTCGCGGCCGGTGTTGCCGCTACCTTTATGATGCTTTCCTCAACCTCCGCTTTTGCTGTCACGCAGATCAGTTGGTGGCACGCCATGACTGGCGCCAATGCCGAAGTTGTCGACAAGATCTCCAAAGATTTCAATGCCAGCCAGAGCGACTATGAACTTGTTCCGGTGTTCAAAGGCACGTATCCCGAGACGCTGAATGCCGGCATCGCCGCCTACCGTGCCGGCCAGGCGCCCGACATTATGCAGGTGTTCGACGTCGGCACCGGCGTGATGATGGCAGCCGAAGGCGCAATCAAGCCGGCAGCCGATGTGTTGACCAGCGCTGGAATGACCTTCGACAAGAGCCAGTATCTGCCAGGCATAGTCGGCTATTATTCGAAGCCGGACGGCACCATGCTCTCCTTCCCCTACAACTCCTCCTCGCCGATCCTTTATTACAACAAGGATATCTTCAAGAAGGCTGGTCTCGACGTCGACAGCCCGCCCAAGACCTGGAACGAGGTGTGGGAAGATGCCAAGAAGATCAAGGCGAGCGGCGCGGCCGCCTGCGGCTACACCTCGACCTGGCTGACCTGGATCCATCTGGAGAATTTCGCGGCCTGGAATGACGTGTCATGGGCCACCCAGCAGAACGGTCTGGCCGGCGGCGATGTCGAGCTCAAGATCAATGCGCCGATTTTCGTCAACCACTTCCAGGCGCTGGCGGACCTCGCCAAGGACGGCACTTTCAAATATGGCGGCCGCACCTCCGAAGCCAAGCAGATCTTCCTCGCCGGCGAATGCGGGATCATGACCGAATCCTCCGGCGGCCTTGGCGATATCGTCAAGTCCGGCATGAATTACGGCATCGGCCAATTGCCCTATGACAGCGACGCCAAGGGCGCACCGCAGAACACGACGCCGGGTGGCGCCAGCCTGTGGGTTTTCGCTGATAAATCCGACGAGGAATACAAGGGCGTCGCGGCCTTCTTCGCCTACCTGTCGAAGACCGAGGTGCAAGAATACCTGCACCAGAAGTCGGGTTATCTGCCGGTAACGCTTGCCGCCTATGAAGCGACCAAGAAGTCCGGTTTCTATGACAAGAACGTCGGTCGCGAGACCCCGATCCTGCAGATGACGGGTAAGGCGCCAACCGACAATTCCAAGGGCGTACGTCTGCCGAACCTGCCGCAGGTGCGCGATATCCAGAACGAGGAGTTCGAAAAGATGCTCGCCGGCCAGCAAACCGCGCAGCAGGCGCTCGACAATGCGGTTACGCGTGGCAATGCGGCGATCAAGGAAGCGCTGGGGAATTAGAGCGAGCGCAGGTCCTTGCTCTACGGCGCATCCACCTGTCCTGCCAGGCATCTCCCCTCGGCGAGGGGAGTTTTGCCGTCGCTTGCGATTTCGCCAACGGTCGATGAAGCCCAATCCGAAACGCTCATCAAAGCCATCTTGGCGAAGAGGGATGCCACATCGTGCCGCCCGCCTCATCACCTCGGAGTGGCTCCATGACCCCTCGCGTCGTGTTTCCCAACAAGATCCTTCCCTACCTGCTGGTGGCGCCGCAACTGGCCATCACGCTCGTGTTTTTCTACTGGCCGGCCGGTCAGGCGTTCTACCAATCCATGCTCAGGCAGGATCCGTTCGGACTGAGGACCAAGTTCGTCTGGTTCGCCAATTTCAGGAAAGTGCTTGCCGATCCGGCCTACCTGAACTCGATCAAGGTCACGGTGGTGTTTTCCCTTGCGACCGCTATCGTCGCCATGTGCGTGGCGCTCCTGCTTGCGGTCATGGCAGAGAAGGTGGTGCGCGGCAAAGGTCTTTACCGCACGCTCTTGATCTGGCCCTACGCGGTGGCGCCGGCGATTGCCGGTATGCTGTGGCTGTTCCTCTTCAACCCGTCGATCGGGTCGCTGGCCTACATGCTGAGGAGTTTCGGCATCGCTTGGGATCCATTGCTCAACGGCACCCACGCCATGATCCTGCTGGTGTCCGCCGCTGCCTGGAAGCAGATCAGCTACAATTTCCTGTTCTTCGTCGCCGGCCTGCAGGCGGTGCCGAAAGCCTTGATCGAGGCGGCGGCCATGGACGGCGCCGGCGAGACCAAGCGATTCTGGACCATCGTCTTCCCGCTGCTTGCGCCGACGACCTTCTTCCTGCTGGTCGTCAACACCGTCTATGCCTTGTTCGACACGTTCGGCATCGTCCATGCCGTCACCGGCGGCGGTCCAGGCAAGACGACTGAGACGCTGGTCTACAAGGTCTACAATGACGGCTTCGTCAACCTGATCCTCGGTGACTCGGCGGCGCAGTCGGTCATCCTGATGGTCATCGTCATCTCGCTCACGGCCATCCAGTTCCGCTATGTGGAACGCAAAGTCCATTACGGCTGAGGGCGAGCGATGATCGGCCAGTCACCGCTCCGCACCGTCATCGCCCACGCCGTGCTGATCCTCGGCATATTGATCGTCGCCTTCCCGATCTACTACACGTTCGTTGCCTCGACGCAGACGCTGCAAACGATCCTCAGGCCGCCATTGCCGCTCCTGCCCGGCGATCAGTTCTGGAACAATTACACCGAAGCGCTGTTCGGCGGTGTCGGCCGTATCGGCGGCGTCAGCGTCGGCAGGCTGCTGCTCAACACCACGGTCATGGCGCTCGGCATCGCGGTGGGAAAGATCTTCATCTCGATCCTGTCGGCCTACGCGATCGTGTTTTTCCGCTTTCCGCTGCGCATGACCTTCTTCTGGCTGATCTTCATCACCTTGATGCTTCCCGTCGAGGTGCGCATCCTGCCGACCTACAAGGTGATGGTCGATCTCGGCATGATCGACACCTATGCCGGCCTGATCATTCCGCTGATCGCCTCGGCCACCGCCACATTGCTGTTTCGACAGTTTTTCATGACCATTCCAGGTGAACTGGTGGAGGCGGCGCGTGTCGACGGTGCGGGGCCGTGGCGCTTCTTCTTCGATATCCTGTTGCCGCTGTCGCGGACAAATATCGCGGCGCTGTTCGTCATCCTCTTCATTTATGGCTGGACACAGTATCTGTGGCCGTTGCTCGTCACCAACAGCAGCAACATGAACACGATCGTCATCGCGCTCAGAAAGATGGTCTCCTTCGCCGATGCCGATACGCAATGGCACCTGGTCATGGTTACAGCGATGCTGGCCATCGTGCCGCCGATCCTGGTCGTGGTGCTGATGCAACGCTGGTTCGTTCGCGGCCTGGTCGATTCCGAAAAGTGAGAAGCTGATGGCGACCGTCGATCTGAAGGATGTGAAGAAGGTCTACCCCAGCGGTTTCGAGGCCGTGAAGGGCGTTTCAATCGCAGTTCCCGACAGGCAGCTTTGCGTGCTGGTCGGCCCATCGGGCTGCGGCAAGTCCACGCTGCTCAGGATGATCGCCGGGCTCGAGACCATCTCCTCGGGAACAGTTGCGATCGACGGCAAGATCGTAAACTCAATCGGTCCGACCGAGCGTGACATCGCCATGGTGTTCCAGAACTACGCGCTCTATCCGCATATGAAAGTCTACGACAACATGGCCTATGGGCTGCGCAACCGTGGCACGCCGAAAGATGAGATCGACAGCCGGGTCCGCGCGACGGCGAAAATACTGGAACTTTCGGCGCTGCTCGACCGCCGCCCGCGCGAGCTTTCCGGCGGCCAGCGCCAGCGTGTCGCCATGGGCCGTGCCATTGTGCGCAACCCGAGGGTTTTCCTGTTCGACGAGCCGCTTTCCAATCTCGATGCCAAATTGCGTGGCCAGATGCGGGTCGAGATCAAGAACCTGCAACGCTCGCTTGGCGTCACGTCGGTCTATGTCACGCATGACCAACTCGAGGCGATGACGCTGGCCGATATCCTCGTCGTCATGAATGCCGGACTGGTCGAGCAAATGGGGGCGCCGCTCGATGTCTACGAAAGACCGGCCTCGACCTTCGTTGCTTCCTTCATTGGCGCTCCGCCGATGAATCTCCTGCCCCTTTCGCAAGGGCCGGCTGGTCCGGCGCTGGCTGATGGCAAGACGATTGAATTTGCGCCTGCAAACGCCGTCACGCTCGGCTTCCGCCCCGAGGATGCCGACGTCACCTTCGGGGCCGAGGCGCCGTCCGGCGCGCTCGTCCTGCCGGCGCTGGTCGAGGCAGTCGAACCGGTAGGCGCCGAAAGTTTCCTTCACTGTGCGGCAGGCGGCAACCGTATCGTCGTGCGTGTCGCGGGTCGCGCCACCGCCACGGTCGGCAACCAATTGCGCGTGGTTGCCAAGGCAGAAAAGTTGCACTGGTTCGATCAGGCAGGAAAGCGCGTCGTCTAATTCAAAAGATATGCCCAGAGCGTTTCACCGTTTCACGGAAACGGCGAGCTGCTCTAACTCTTTGTTT
>NZ_RZOM01000960.1:0-2395 GCF_003999175.1 Mesorhizobium sp. M7A.F.Ca.ET.027.03.2.1
CGGCGCCCACCGCCTCGTCGAACTGCACCTGCGCGCCATTGGCCTCGATGGCGAAACTCGGTTTCAGCCCGAGATCGACAGAAGCCTTGCCATCGGCGATGTAGGGGTTGTCGAGCGGCCCGGTCTCGAAGCGGAACTCGTCGACACCGAGCTTCTCGTGGTCGAGCGAAAACTTGCCGTTCAGCCGAAAGCCCGGATCGGGCTTACCGGCCGAGACCTTCACCGTCTCGCCGTCGGTGCCGCGGAGTTCGGCGCTGTTCTTGTCGGCGCCGGAGATCTTGAACTGGCCGGAATAGACGGCGGCACCGTTGACGATGCCAGCATTGCCGTCGGCTTCGATGACCAGCGGATAGGCGTCGGGATCGGCCTTCAGCCGAAGCCGCATCTGCCCGTTGCCTTCGGCCTTGCCGGTGGAGGCAGTGACCGTGGTGCGAAGACCGTCGAGCCGCAGCGTGCCGTCCATGCGCCATGGCCCGGCCAGAGACTTGGCCGAGATGGTCGAATTGATCTCGGAAAACAGGTGGCTGCGCCCGCCGGCGGCATGGCGCAGTTCGATCTGCCCTTCCGTCACCGTCAGCTTCTCGATCGAGATCTGATTGAGGTCGAAGGGAGAGGACGGCCGCATCGCCCAGTCGACAGTGCCGTCATTGGCGATATCGATGGTCGCTTTCGGCCGCACCAGCCGCATATCGAAGATCAGCACTTCGCCGCGCAGGAAGGGCGCCAGTTCCGCATCCATCGAAAACGTCTCGACGGTCATGGCCGGCTGGCCATTGGGGCCGCCGGCGACGGCGACGTTGGAGAAGGTCACCGAGGGGAACGGCAACAGCCTTGCCGTGGCGTCGCCCTGCACGGTCACCTTGCGGCCGAGAATGGCGCTCGCCTCGCGCTCGAATTGGGCGCGATAGCCTGTCCAGTCGACAAAATACGGCACCACCAGCGCCGCACACAGCACCAGCACAAAAAGGCCACCAAAGATCACGAACAGGCGTGCGAGCATCAGCTCCGAACGGGTTGATTGAAATTCTGCCGCACTCTACCCGCATCCGCGTGTCGATAAAGAGGCAATTCATCCAGTGTTGCGCGATCCCGGATGATCTGAAACAAATCCCGGCGAAGCGGAGAATTCGGATGTCTGGAAAGAACTGGGATCGCGTGCCGATCGATGCGCAAAGTGTCGACGCCCCGCTGTCGCTTTCGGCGGTCTTTCTTGTCGTCACCGTCGCCAGCGGCCAGACCGCGCTCGCCAAGGTTGCCTCCGTGCTTGGCGGGATCGACGATCTCGTCAAAACCGTTGGATTTCGCGATCTTTCCGGGCGGCTTTCGTGCATTTCCGGCATCGGCCGCGATCTCTGGGATCGTCTTTCTCCAGATCGGCGGCCGCTGGAACTGAAACCGTTTGCGCCGATCAAGGGTGCCGTTCATTCGGCGCCTTCGACCGCCGGCGATCTTCTCTTCCACATCCGCTCCGAGCGGCCCGATATGTGCTTCGAGTTCGAGCGCATTCTGCTCGACAATCTCGGTGATGCCGTGAGCGTCGTCGACGAGGTTTCCGGTTTTCGCTATTTCGATGCCCGTGACCTGCTCGGCTTCGTCGACGGCACCGCCAACCCGACAGGCCTCGATTTGCCCGCCTCGGCACTCGTCGGTGATGAGGACGCCGACTTCGCCGGCGGCAGCTATGTCGTCGTCCAGAAGTACCTGCACGATCTCCAGGCATGGGGGCGGACGCCAACGCCTCTCCAGGAAGAAATCATCGGCCGCACCAAGATCGACAACATCGAAATCGATGATGACGACGCACCTCGCAAATCACACAAGTCGCTGGCCACCATCGAGGATGCCGATGGCAATGAGTACGACATATTGCGCGACAACATGCCGTTCGGCAGGCCGGGGCAAAAGGAGTTCGGCACCTACTTTATCGGCTACAGCAGGTATCTCTGGGTGATCGAGAGGATGCTGCAGCGAATGTACATCGGTGAGCCGCCGGGCGCTTACGACCGGCTGCTCGATTTCTCGACGCCGCACACCGGCACGACGTTCTTCGCGCCAACCCGCCCCATGCTGCAAACCCTTGTTGAGGATGCGCAGGACAAGTAGGCCGCAGCGGAGACGGGCCGTCAGTCCATTCCAGGCAAAATCTTGCCTGGGTTCATGATATCGAGCGGATCCAGCGCCTGCTTGATCGTGCGCATGATGTCGACGCCGTGGCCGAGCTCGTGGCGCAGGAAGCCGATCTTGCCCTGGCCGATGCCGTGCTCGCCGGTGCAGGTGCCGTCCATGGCGATCGCTCGCATGTTGAGCCGCGCGACGAACTTTTCCGACAGCGCGATCTCCTTGGGATCGTTCACATCCATCAGCACCAAAACGTGGAAATTGCCATCGCCGGCAT
>NZ_RZOM01000961.1:0-2394 GCF_003999175.1 Mesorhizobium sp. M7A.F.Ca.ET.027.03.2.1
GTTATCCGGGCTATACCGGCATTGTTAATAAGGACGTCGATCGGCTGTTCGGCATTCAGTTCGTCGGCGAGCGCCGTAACCGCATCCGGCTTTGCCACATCGATGCCGCGATGACTTGCCGCGATACCGCATGATGCGAGTTTGGCCGCAGCGGCAGCAGCGCTATTCGCGTCCAAGTCCGCGATGACAATTGACGCGCCCGCTTGGCCGAGAGCGTGAGCGATTTCAAGCCCGATACCGCGCCCCCCTCCGGTTACAATTGCACGCTTGCCGGACAGGTCGAATTTCTTCAGATAATCCATGCTGCCTTTGATCCAAGTTTGTATGTTGGCCTCGCCCCAATAAATTGACCGGGATCATGATCCCGATACGGGTGGCGCCCGTTGTTGCTTTTGCGGGTCTGTGCCACTCTGCCGGCTATCATCACTAAAACGGCCCCGCGACACGGATACGGAATGACATTGTCCAGCACCGTCCGACAGGGATCAACATTCTGCCGCAGAAACAACCCGTATAGGCAGCCTGGCCAATTGGCTTGCAATGATAGGCGCCAGCAATTGTCCTGAGAATGCGCAAAAGGATTCGCTGGCCGTAAACCCAGCTTATGTCCAGCCGCTCATGCGCAAGATCGCGAATACGCTACCTTCGCCGGCCATAACGCAAGCGTCTAGTTGCCAAACTTGGACCTCATGCTCAGGCGACCATGCTCATAGGATTTTCAATATAGCTCTTAAATATCTGCAGCAACTTTGCTCCGAGCACGCCGTCCACACAGCGATGGTCGATGGAAAGGGTAACACTCATCACCGTTGCGATGGCCATTGAACCGCTCTTGACGACTACATGCTGTCTGCCCGCACCGACTGCCAGAATCGTAGCGTGGGGGGGATTGATCACGGCAGCGAACTCTTTGACCCCCATCATGCCCATGTTCGAGATCGATGTCGTGCCGCCTTCATATTCTTCAGGCTTTAGCTTGCGATCTCTCGCGCGTTTGCCGAGGTCCTTCATCTCGGCGGAAATGACTTGAAGTGTTTTCTGTTCAGCCTTGCGTATGATCGGCGTGATCAGACCGCCTGCGATCGAGACAGCTACCCCTATGTCGACGTGCTGGTGTTTAAGAATAGCGCCCTCGGTCCAGGAGACATTCGCGTCCGGAACGTCACGCAGCGCAAGCGCCAAGGCCCTTATCACCATGTCATTGACGGACAACTTGTAGACCGGCAGTCCGTCCGCGGCCCTAGGCGCCGCACCGTTGAGTCGGGAGCGCAGTCCTAGAAGCTGATCGATCTCGCAATCCACTGCGACATAGAAATGCGGAATGGTTTGCTTCGAGGTCAGCAGACGACGTGCAATCGTCCTTCGCATCCCGTCGTTAGGTATGCGTTCATATGATCCGCCCTCAAACAGCTTAAGAACAGCGTCGTCCTTGGCACCTTTGCTTCCAGACGACGCTGCAGGAGCAGGGCCTCCAGGCGCGTCGGACCGTTGTCCAGGGGCTGCGGCAACCGAACCAGCTTCAGTCTTTATGGCAAGAACGGCGACCAGGTCCCTGACTTTTAGACCGTTAGCGCCTTCCGGAACGACAATCCTTTCCAGAGTACCGCCGGCAGCGGCCTTGATCTCACCTGTATCGCTACCGCTTGATACTTGAGCCAAAACATCTCCGGCCTTTATGTCGTCCCCCTCGTTGAACATCCATTTTACAATGGTGGCTGCTCCCATATCGGAAACGAAGGCCGGCATTCTGACGTTGATAGGCATCGGCTCTACTGTGGCTTTTGAGGTATCTAGCGGGCTAGCGGTTTGCGGGTTCGGGCTGCTCTGCTTGGGGTACGAAGCGGAAAAATCTTCGAGCTGAACGGATGTTGGGGCTAAGAAGGCTCAAATGCTCACAGCAACAGTCCTCCGTCGATCGCGATCTCCGCCCCGGTAATGTAGCGGCTCTCGTTCGAGAGCAGGAAGAGAACGAGGTCGGCCACCTCGTCGACCGTCCCGGCCCGCTTGAGCGGAATGAGCGCGTACTGGCGCTCTCTGTCGGACGGATCCTCGGCGAGCAGCATGTCGGTTTCCACCCACCCGGGGTGGATAGAATTGACGCGGATTCCTGCTGGCGCAAGCTCTAGGGCCGCGCATTTTGTCATGCCTCGAAGGGCCCATTTCGTCGCGGAGTAGGCCATACAAGTTCGACTTCCGCGCATCCCGGCGACAGACGAGATGTTTACTATTGCGCCACCGCCGGATGCCTCGATCAGAGGTGAGACTTCCCGCATACCGAGGAAGCAACCCAACTGATTCACACGGAAGTGCTTTTCGAAGAGCGCGACGCTCGAATCCCTCATTGGCACGGGTTCATAAATCGCCGCGTTGTTGACCAGACCATGAAGTCCCGTC